>DATLOS010000614.1:0-2493 GCA_035536155.1 Elusimicrobiota bacterium | reverse complement strand
TGGGAGGAGTCCCGGCGGAAGGTCCTCGAGGAGGAGCGAGACGCCCAGCGCGCGCAGTTCCTGGGCGAGCTCCGGGAGGCCGAGGCCGCCGGACAGGAGACGGACTCGCTCCTCGCCCAGGCCCGCAAGCGCCAGCTCGAGCGGGTGAGCAAGTCCCAGGCCGCCGCCGCCGAGGAGTTCCGGCGCATGCTCCAGGGCTGGGAGATGGAGCACGCGGCGCGCCGCCGGAGCCTCGAGCAGGCGCTGGAGAGCGACCGGCGCCGCCTGGCCCAGGAGGTCGCCGCGCACGCGCGCGCCGTGGCCGAGTCCGGCTCGCCGGAGACCCAGGCCGCGGTCGGCGCCCTGCGCGCGCGCCTCGAGGAGCAGGAGCGCCACTATCAGGAGACTCTCGCCCGCGAGCGGGGCCGGGCGGAGGAGCTCCTGCGCGTGCGCGGCGAGGAGGAGGAGTCCCGGCGCAAGGCCGGGGAGGTCGCCGCGGAGCTGGAGCGCCGCCGCCTCGCCGACGAGCTCGCCTTCCACCGCGCCCACTCCGAGGACCTGGCCCGGCGCGAGGCCCAAAGCCGCGCCGACCTGGCGCGGGCCCGCGAGGAGCTGCAGAGCGCGCTCAAGACCCGCGACATCGAGGAGCAGGCCCGCCTGCGCGCCTCGCACGGGGAGTGGGCCGAGGAGCAGCGCTCGGCGCGAGAGCAGGCGGCCGACGCCTCCGCCCGCGCGGCCGACCTCGAGCGCCGAGTCGACGAGCAGCGCGCCACCATCGCCCGCCTTCAGGAGCGGCTCGACCAGGAGAGCCGCGCCCGCGAGGAGGAATCCCAAGCCCGCTTGACGGAGCGCGAGCGGGCGGCCCAGGCCCTGGCGCGCATGCGCTCCGAGCTGGAGAAAGTCGAGAGGGACTACCAGGATTACCGGAAGCTGCAGGAGAGCGCTCCGCCCGCCGCCCCGGGCATGCCCTGGGCCGCGGCCGAGGCCCTGCGCGCGCGCGCCGAGGAGGCGGAGAAGAGCCTGCGGGAGCGCTACCTCCAGGACCTCGAGCGGGGGGCCTCCGCCGCCCAGAAAGACTCCGACGAGACCCGGCGCCTGCGCTCGGATCTGGCGAAGGCGCAGAGCGAGCTCGCCGCGCGCCTCGTCGCCGCCCAGCGCGAGGCCGCCGTCCAGGCTCGGTGCGAGGCCTTGGAGCGGGAGCTCGCCGAAGCGCGCGCCCAGGCCGCGCCGGGACAGGGCGCGGCCGCCGGACCCGATCCCGAGCTCGCCGCCCGCCTCGCCGCCGCGCAGTCCTTGGCCATCGAGCGCGGAAAGGAGCTCGAGGCGCTGCGAGCGAGGCTGGCCGATTCCGCGGCTCCCGCGCCGCCGGCGCCGCCCGACCCCCAGCTGGCCGCCCGCCTCGAGGCCGCGAAGGCCCTGGCCGCGGAGCAGGCGGAGGAGCTCGCCGTTCTGCGGGCCAAGCTCGAGGAGCTTCCCGCTCCCGCGCCGGCGTCCGCGCCGGTCGCCGCGCCCGATCCGGCGCTCTCGGAGCGCCTCGCCGCCGCCGAGGCCCAGGCCGCGGAGCGCGCCAAGGCGCTCGAGGAGCTGCGCCGCCAGTTCGAGGCCGAGCGCGCGGAATCGGCCCGCCGCGCCGAGCAGGCCGAGGCGGAGTTCGACGAGATGCGCGGCCAGTTCGCCGCGCTCGCCGAGGCCTACATGAAGGAGCTTTCCGCGGCCGAGGGGCCCGGGGGGACGCCATGAAGCAATCCGCTCAGGAGATGCGCCAGACCTTGGACCGGATGCAGCGCGTCCTCGAGGACGTCCAGGCGCGCCGCGCGGCCCGGACCGGCGTTCCCGCGGGGAGGCCCCTGTCTCCGGGGAGGGCGCCGGCCGCCCCGCCCGCGCCCTCCTCCGCCGGCGCGGCCCGAAACCTCTCTTTCCTGGCGCTGCTCGCCGCGCTCGTCGCCCTCTGCGGCGCCGCCCTCGGCCGCTCCGCGCTATTTCAATGGAGCGCCGGCTTTGCGCTGCTTCTCAACGCGGGACGCGGCCTCCTGACGGCGTTCCGGCCCCTTTCGGCCGAGCCCTCCTCGCCCGCCGCCGGCCCGAGCCTGGCCGGCGACGAGGTCCGCGAGCTCCAAGCCGTCGTCCGCACGCTCTTCCTCGCCTTGGAGGAGCCGAAGATCGAGAAGCCGGAGCCGTGAGCGACCTCTGCCGGGAGGTCGTGGACATCTGCCTGCGGGCGGGCGAGGCCATCCTGCGCCACTACCGCGCCCCGGAGATCGCGGTCTCGCGCAAGGAGGACCAATCGCCGCTCACGGCGGCCGATCTGGAGGCGAACGCCATCATCCTCGCGGGCCTGGCCCGCGCGGCCTCCGGCGCGCCGGTGATCTCGGAGGAGTCCGAGCGGCTCCCCTGGGAGGCGCGCAAGGACCTGCGCGACTTCTGGCTCGTCGATCCGCTGGACGGGACCAAGGAGTTCATCCAGCGCCGCGACGAGTTCACCGTGAACGTCGCGCGGGTGCGGGGCGGCGAGCC
>DATLOS010000613.1:0-11256 GCA_035536155.1 Elusimicrobiota bacterium | reverse complement strand
ATCATGATATCCCGCCTAAAAGGCGATCTCCGGGTCGAGCCGGGCCTCTTCGATGGACGCCAGGTCCACGCGGAGCGCGCGGCCTTCGACCTCCACCGCGATTTTCCCGTCCTCGACGCCCTGCAGGACGCCCTTCATCTTGCGCCGCCCCTCGACGGGCGACTTGAGCTTCATCCGCACGCGATGGCCGGCGAAGCGAACGAAATCCCTCTCCTTGCGCAGGACCCGGTCCAGGCCGGGCGAGGAGATCTCCAGCGAATACGCGTGCGGGACGGCGTCCAGCGCGTCGAGGAGGCCGCCGATGCGCTCGGAGAAGTACTCGCAGTCCTCCAGCGTGAAGCCGTTGGCCTTGTCGATGAAGAAGCGCAGGACCCAGCGCCCGCCCTCTTGGCGGTACTGCATGTCCACGAGCTCGGCGGCCTCCGTGGAGAGGAGCCCTTCCACGGACTTCTCGATCTCCGCCAGGTTCGTTTGAGCCGTCATAGTCGTCACGTTTCTTTCGCCCGGAACAAAAAAAGTGGCGCAAACTTCGGCCACTTTTGGCTTTTGCTCTGCGTGGTTTTATTATACCAAACCGCGCGGGGGGCGCGTCAACAATACGGCCTTCTTAGTGCCGGCCGCGCACCAGCGCCGCCGCGCCCACCTGGGGGAAGTCCGGCTCGGCCGGTTCGCCGGGCTCGCGGTCGAGGTCCACGCGGACGCGGTCGAGCTCGTCGGGGGCGATCCCGTTCTCCAGGCTCCGGGCGTAATCCGCGAGGCCCGGCTCATGGATCTCGATGCGCAGGCTCTTGTCGGTCTCCTCGAGGGGGATGAGGAACGCGGGCCCGAACACCGCCGCGAGGTGCGACTTGGCCACCCCGACCCAGTCTCCCGGTTCGAGCTTGCGCGCCGCCCAGAAGGCGGCGACCTGCTCGGGCGTCCAGCGCTGGGCGGCGAAGAGCCCGCCGTAGAAGCGCTGGGCCAACACCGCGCCCGTCTTCAAGGTCGCGGTGAGGTTCTCCGCCGTCATCTTAATCCCGGAGCGCTCGGGGACCGCGAGGAGCTTGGCGTAGAGCTCGTCGTTGCCGCGCAGCGCGTCCTTGAGCGCCTCGAGGTGAGCCTTCCGGTCGTCGGCGACGCGGGCGTAGCCCAGCGAGCCGCGCGAGACGTCCGCGCGCAGGGCTTGGGTCGCCACGACGAAAGGCTTCAGGAAGGCCTCGTACGCCGCGACGGGCCAAGCGAGGAGCTCCTCGGTATTGGCGCGGTAGCGCGCGTGCTCGCCCGACTCCATCGAGGCCCAGAGCGCGACCACGGCGACGTCGGGCGCGACCTGGAAGAAGTAGTTCGACGAGAGGCCCGGCCCGGCGATGCGCCGGAAAAGGGACTTGGACTCGCGCCCCGGGATCCGCGCGAAATTCCGGATCAGGATTCCATAGACGGTCCAGTCCCACGCCCGCCGCGACAGCCAGCGGGTCCAGCCCGCGATCCAAAGGGCGGCGGCCGCGACCGCGTGCGCGATCACGCCCACGGGGCCGGCGGCGATCGGCACCGCCGCGCCCGACGTGACGCGCAGCGCCGGCCCCATCCAGGGCAGGACCGGGGCCGACCGGCCGTCGAGATGCCAGGTCGAGAGCGCCCAAGCGGCGAGCCCCGCGGCCGCGACCCACGCCATCCACGGCGCCGCGATCGGGAGCCAGGCCGGGAGGTGGAGCAGGACGTAGGCGAGCGCGCCCAGCGCGCCGACGGCGCCGAGCTGCTGGAGGAGGGCTCCGAAGGACCCGGGGTGCCGCGTGCCGGAGAAGTCGTACACCGCCGCCTCCGCCGCCCACTGCAGGATCGAGATCGCGCCGGTCCACAAGAGCGCGGTCGCCGCGAGGAACAGGGAGAGCGGCACGTTGAGGATCGTCAGGACCGGCTGTCCGACGACGACGATCAGCGGCAGGAGGAAACCCAGGCCGATGTCCGCCTTGAAGACGAGCAGGAAGCGCTCGAAGCCCTTTCCGAAGAGGCCGTAGTTGTTCTTCTCCGCGTGCGCCTTGAGGATCGCCCGGCGGGCCGCCCAGAGGGCGCGCACCCGCGAGGCCAAGGTGCCGCGCAAGACGTGCTCGTTGAGCTCGAGCTCGCCGGTCCTCTGGTTCACCTGCCAGACGAACCGGAAGGGGGAGTAGAAGAACAGGGACTTGAGCCCCAGCGGTCCGTTCCAAAGGTTGGTGACGAGGATGTGGTACATCGAGCTGTTCGTCCAGGAGAAAGCGCGCAGGAAGACGTTGAGCGCTCGCCAGAACGGCCACGCCGTCGAGGTGGTCAGCGTCCGCTCGGCCCGCGCGGTGTAGTACGTCCCCCGCGGCCCGTCGAGCTTCTCGACCTTCCAGGCGCGCGGATTCCAGATGCGGAATGCCCAGGCGAACTCGCGCGCGGGGGCCGTCTGCGCCGCGAGGGACCGCGCCAGCGCGGCCTGCTCCGGCTCGAGCGCCCGCTCCCACTCCAGCGTGCGCGCCTCCTCGACGAAGCCCGCCTTGTCCAGCTCGGCCGCCGGCGCCCCGCGGCGCGCGGCCGACTCCCTGGCGCGGTACTCCGCGGCCGCCGCCTCCACGCGGGGCTCGAGCCAGGCGGGGATGCGTGAGAGCACGGGATGCGCCTTGCGCAGGGCCGCCTCCGTCTCCTTGGCCTTGGCCGCCACGTCGCGGTCGAGGTTTCTCTGGTGGCGGAGGATCACCTCAAGCGCCGTCCCGCGATACGAGAGAAGACGGCCCAGGCCGGGATGGAGGGCCTCCAGGCCCTCGCTCGCCTCGAGCGCGTGGAAGAAGTGCTCCTGCCGGAACGCGGCGAGGGCGTTTGCGACGAGTTGCTCGAGATCCTTGCCGGAGCGCCCGACCCGCTTGAGGTCGCCTTCGATGGTCGGCCGGAGCTTCGCCTCCTGCTCCGGCCACGTCTTCTCGGCCTGCTCCTCGACGGCCTGCACGATCGGCGCGGCCTTGGCCATCAGCTCCCGGTCGTAGAGCGCCAAGTCGAAGCTGGCGCCGGCGGCCCGGGCCGACTCGGCCATGCGCCGGGCCAAGGCGTCTTGGACCCGCGCGGCTAGCTCGCCGGGCGCGAGCTTGGGCCGCATCTCCGGCCAGCCTGCCGCCAGGCCCGAGAGCTCGACGAGGCCGGTCCAGAGGTTGCGCAGGCCGCTGCCCAGGCTCAGGGGCGTGCCGGCGATGCGGTCGGCCGTGCGGAGCGCGAGCTGCTCGTATGCGCCCGCCATGTCGTCGCGGCGGGACTCGAGGGACGGAAGATAGCCTTTCTGAAGGAGCCGCCCGAGCTGCCAGAGATGGCTCTGCCCGGGGAAGTCCTGGCTGTCGACGGCGAAAGTCGCGTCCTTGAGCACCTGGGCCTTCTGCTCCGCGGAGAAGCGGCGCCGCTCCTTGCCGATGCGCTCCACCTCGGCGTCGCCTTGGGGGGCCCGGAAGAGGTCGCCGACGTTCACCACGGCGCCGTGGTCCGCGGGGAAGGCGCTGCGCGGCGGCTGGAAGCCGATGGGCGCCTGCCACGTGAAGATGGCCGCGGCCATGCGGCCGAGGACGTAGCGCGCGTCCTGCTGCTGGCCCGGCTCGAGGTTGCCCAGGATCTCGGGTGCCACCTCGACGGGGACCGCCGCCTTCTGCCAGCTCTCCCGAGAGCGGTCGAAGTAGCGGCCGGCCTCGAGCGCGCCGGCGTCGCCCGCCTTGGCCCCGTCCCGGGCGGCGGCGGGGAAGCTCGCCTGGGCCGCGGCCACGACCTCGGCCGCGGTCGGCTCCTTCGACGCCGGCTTCTCGGCTCCCGGCGCGGGAGACGTCGGGATGTCCGCCGGGGATTGGTCGCTGGCCGCGAGCGCCGAAGGGGGCGCCGTCGGCGCGAGGGGAGCGGGCGCGGCGCCCGTCAGGGCCGCCGCCGGCGCCTGCACCGGGGTGGTGATGCCGAGCGGGCCGTCCCAGATGCCGTCCTTTTCCGAAAGAGCGCCGGAGACCGGCGAAGGCGCCGTCAAGGCGGGAAGCTGGCCGGCGTCCGGCAGGAGCGCGGCGGGCGCGGCGCCCAGCGCGGCGACGGGCGCGGCGGCGGAGGAGGCATTCGCCCGCACGGCCGATCCCGCGGCGGAGGCCGGCCCCGGGACGACCAGGGCAGCCGAGATCAGGACGGACAAAAGCGAGCGGGACGCGTTCATGCGAGTTCCTCCGAAGCCTCTTGGACCACACGGCATCCTAGAAATTCGCGCGCGCGCCGCCATGGGGCGAAGGGGCCCTTCGCGCCGGGGCCGAAGCCCTGCGCGCCGCTGGGCCCTTCGGGTCCATCGGGCCATTTGATACAGTCGACTCATGCGCGGTTTGCTCGCCGTCGCCGTGTCGGCGCTCCTCGCGGCCCCGCCCGCGCGGGCCGGACTGGCCGAGCGCCTGCGCGGCGGGCCCCGGGCCGCGGGCCATCAAGGCTCCTTGTTCGGCGCCAAGAACACCGTGGCCGGCTTCGACGAGGCCCTGCGCGCCGGAGCGGACATCGTGGAGATGGACCTGCGCCTGTCGAGGGACGGCGTCCCCGTGGTCTTCCACGACGCGTGGATGGGGCTCTGGACCCATTGCCTCGGCTTCGTCCGCGACATGAGCGCCGCGCAGATCACGGCCTGCCGCTACCGCGGAAGCGGGACGCCGGTGCCGACCTTCGCCGAGGTCCTCGACTGGGCCCGCGGGCGCGTGATCGTGAACGCCGAGTTCAAGACCGTCGAGGTGATCGCGCCCGCGCTGGCGCTGGCGCGGGCCAAGGGCGCCCTGGGCTGGACGTACTTCCAGACCCAGTGGGACCCGGAGAAATACTACCGGGCCCGCGCCCTCGACAAGGACGCGATCCTCCAGTTCCAGCCCTGGACCTTGGACCGGCTCGACTGGGCGCTCGCGCGCAAGGACCCGAACCTCCTCGTCATCGAGCTCAACGAGCTCACCTGGGACTCGGAGCACCTCCGGCGCGTCCACGCCGCGGGCAAGCTCGCCTCGGTGAACTCCTTCTATTTCTCGTGGAGCTACGAGCTGAGCGGCGCGGCCTGCTCGCGGGTCTGGGCCCGGGACATCGACATCGCCGTCAGCAACCGCCCGAAGGACTGCGCCGCGCAGCGCGACGCGGCGAGGCCGGCTACGAGCGCCGGAACGCGCGGACGATAGCCGCGATCCAGGGGTGCCGATAGGCCACGTAGGTCTCCTCGAAGCGCGTCGCCTCCTTCATGGCCGGGCCGAAATCCGCTCCCGGCGGGACGTAGCGAGCCCGCGACACCCTGGAGATGACGGCCTTCGCGTCCTCGTAGCGGCGCACTTCGTCGGCGCTCGGGACCTTGCCCAACGTCTGGCCTACCCGGCGGAACGTGTCGATGGCGACGGAAACCGACGCGAGCAGGAGCCCCGCGACGGCCGCGCCCACGATCCAAATACCCACGGAGTTGTCGACCGACGGCCTGCCCTGCGGCGCGGCGGGGGCCTGCGCGATCACGGCCTGCCCGACGACCTGGGCTTGCGCGGGCGGGCGGGCCAGGGCCGGCGCCGGCGCCGATCCGACCACCGCGACGGCGGCGACGGCCGCGAGAGCGGCGGTCCCGCCCGCTCGCGCGCCGTGATAGAGCTCGTCTCCCGCCGCCGCGTCGCCTTTCTGGGCGAAGCGGACGACCTGCGGGTTGGCGGCCACGCTCTTGAAAGCGGTCGCCGCCGTCGCGGTCGCGTGCGCTTCGGCGCCCGGAGCCTTCTCCGGAGAGGAGATCGCCGGCGAGTTCGAGGGCGCGGGGTCCGGCGTCGGGGTATAGGACGGAGCGCCGTCGGCGTTGTCCTTCTCCATCACGGCTCCGGGAACGAGCGCGGGAGCCTGCTCGGCCGCGATCGGCCTTTCCGCCGCGATCCCAGCCGTGCTCGAGAAGGAGGGGGAGACCGCGACGCTCAAGGAAGCGGAGTCCAGGCTCGCCTGCGTCGTGCCGAGCGCCGCCGTCGGCGCGTACGCCGGCGCGACCGCCGACGTCGCGCCGCCCGTCGGTCGGATGGCGGCGGTGCCGGCCGCGAAGCCCGGAGTCGCGAATATAAGGGAGAACGCCGTCGCCGCGGCCGCGGCCTTGCGCAGGGAAAGATCGCTCATGGTATTGCCTCCGGGATGCATCTCCAGAGTCTGCCAGAAGTCGAAGGCAAGCGGCTGAGCCGATCGGGCATGCCCGCGCCGCCTTTCGGGGAAGCGGGGTCCTAGGCCGAAGGTGCCAGTCTTTTAGTTATTAAGACCTATATTCCGAGCGTCTTCTTCAGGGCGCCGAGCGCGTCGGCCGTCTTCCAGCGCTCGAAGTCCTTCGACTCGCGGCGCTTGAACTCGACCTCGCCCGCGGCCAAGGTCTTGGCGCTCACCACGATCCGGTAGGGGATGCCGATGAGATCGATGTCCTTGAAGCGCACGCCGGGCCGCTCCGCGCGGTCGTCCATGAGGCACTCGATGCCGGCCTTCCAGAAGGCGTCGTAGAGCTTGTCCGCCTCGGCCTTCACCGCCGGATCGTCGTGCTCGACGGGCACGAGCGCCACTTGAAAGGGGGCGATCGCCGCGGGCCAGCGGATGCCCCACTCGTCGTGGTTCTGCTCGATGGCGGCGGCCACGACGCGGGAGACGCCGATGCCGTAGCAGCCCATGACCATGGCCTGGGGCTTCTGCTCCTTGTCGAGATACGTCGCCTCGAGGGCCTTCGAGTACTTGGTCCCGAGCTTGAAGACGTGCCCGACCTCGATGCCCTTCACGAACTCCGTCTTCGCGCCGCAGCGGGGGCAGGGGTCCTCGGGCACGGCGGCGCGCAGGTCCGCGAAGGACTCGGGCACGAAGTCGCGCCCGACGGCGATGCCCTTCAGGTGGAGGTCGTCCTTATTGGCGCCGCTGACGGCGCCGGTGACGCCCTGCAAAGAGTGGTCCGCGACGATGCGCACCTCCTCCATTTTGCCTTCGGGCGTCTTGAAGCGGGGAAGATTCACCGGGCCGGCGAAGCCCACCTTGGCGCCGACGATGGCCTGGTACTCGGCCTCGCTGGCGCGGTGCATGGCGCCGCCGCCCACGGCCTTGGCGAGCTTGGCCTCGTTGAGCTCGTGATCGCCGCGCACGAGGGCCATGACCGGCTTGCCCTCGACCACGTAGAGCTGGGTCTTGAGGAAGGCCTTGGGCGAGGCGCCGAGGAGCTTGGCGACGTCGGCCACGGTGTAGAGGCCCGGCGTGGGCAGGTCCTCGAGCTTCTGGGGGGCGCCGTTGGAGACCGGGGGCTCGGCCTTGCACTCGGCGCGCTCCAGGTTCGCGGCGTAGGCGCACTTCGTGCAGGAGACCACCGTCTCCTCGCCGGTCTCGGCCAGGACCATGAACTCGTGGGAGAACGCTCCCCCGATCGCGCCGGACTGCGCCTCGACCGGCTTGAACTTGAGGCCGCAGCGCTCGAATATGCGGGAGTAGGCCTTGTACACCTCGTCGTAGTAGCGCGTCGCGTCCTCGTCGTCCGTGTGGAAGGAATAGGCGTCCTTCATCAAGAACTCGCGCGCGCGCATCACGCCGAAGCGGGGGCGGATCTCGTCGCGGAACTTGAGGCCGAACTGGTAGAGCATCAGCGGAAGCTGGCGCCAGGAGCGGACCTCCTTCCTGACGAGATCCGTGACGACCTCCTCGGCCGTCGGGGCGAAGCAGAACTGGGCCTTCTTGCGGTCCTCGAGGCGCAGGAGCTCCTTGCCGTACACGCCCCAGCGCCCGGTCTCCTCCCAGAGCTCCTTGGGCTGGATCACGGGCAGCCAGACCTCCTGGCCGCCGATCCCGTCCATCTCCTGGCGCACGATGCGCTCGACCTTGCGCAGCACGCGCAGGCCGAGGGGCAGCCAGTCGAAGATGCCCGCGGCGAGCTTGCGGATCATGCCCGCGCGGACCATGAGCTTGGCCGAGACGTTGTCCGCGTCGGACGGGGCCTCGCGCAAGGTGGGAAGGAGATATTTTCCGAGTTTCATTGAGGCAATTGTAGCTCATTGCCCGGCGGGGAGGCGACCGGGCGCCTATTTGCCCAGGCCCTTGAGGGCGCCCGCGATGCCGCCGGCGGCGGGGTTGGAGGCCAGGCCCTTGAGGAATTCCGGGTTGGTGAGGATGGAGAGGATCTGCGGGTTGGAGGCGATCACCTGGGAGATCATGGCCGGGTTCGCGGTGAAGGCCTGCACGGAGTTGCACTTGGAGAGGGCGCCGAAGGCCTTGCTCTCCATCATCGAGACCGTCCCGCTGGGGATGCCGAAGGACGCGGCCAGCATGTAGCCGGAGCGCCGGATGCCGGTCGAGTCCGCCTTGTTGGAGAGGTAGTTGGCGAAGGCCTGCGCGTCCTGGCAGAGGGTCTGGACGCGCTTTTGCGAGAGGAGCCCCTTCACCACGTTGGGATCGTCGAGCAGGGCCTTGACCGCGTCGGGGCGGGGGAGGAGCTTCTCCATCGCGTCGAAGAGCTTGCCCGGCTCCGAGCCCAGCGCCGAGAGGCGCTCGGGCGTGAGCTGGCCCACGACCTGCTGGAGGGCCTGCTGATCCGCCGCGCTCAACTTCGAAAACGCGCTCGAGGAGAGCGCCTGCTGCTCCATTTGCGAGAGGTCCTGCGCCAGAGCCTTGCCTGCGGGGCTCGCGAGCGCCTTTTGGGCCGCGGCCGCCATCCCCTGCGCCGCGGCCTGCGCGGCCTGCCCGTTCTGAAGGAAGGCGCTCGAGGAGGCGTTCGTGCCGCCCGCGGCGAAGGCCTCTATCCGCGCCGCCTGCGCGGCCATCTTCGCCGCGTCCTGCGAGAAGGAGGCCGAGGAGGCGGCTTGGCCGATCCCCACCGAGGCCGAGGAAGGCATCGCCAGGGAGGAGGCCAGCCCGCCGCCGGAAGCGGACGCGCTGCCGAAGAGGCCTCCGCCCGTCGAGTTTCCTAAGGCGCCGCTGAAGTAAGCGGCGGCCGCCGTCCCCACGGCCGTCGCCAGGGCCAAGAATGCGTTTCGAGCGCCCGCGTCCGCCACGAAACTACTATAGCAGCCCGGCGGCGGCGCGCCAGGGCCCGTCAGAGGCTGACCCGGATGAACCACCCCTTGAAGCCGCTGCGGCTCCAGACGTAGCACACCGGACGGTAGTCCAAGCGGCCCGCGGGCCCGTTTTGGCGGATCTTGAACACCGGGTTGAGCGTCCAGCCCCCGGCGCGCTCCGCCGCCTGGCGCCGCGCCCACACCCGCTCCCACTGCTCCCGAAACCACTCCATGCCCCTTGTACGAGCGGCGCTCGCGGATTCTTACACGCCGCCGGAGCGAAAGGGGGACTACTTCGCGGGGACGGCCGGCGGCTTGCCCGGCTTGGCCTGCTCCATCGCCTCGGCCCGCCGGCTGCGGCGGCCCTCGCGGATGCGCAGGATGTCGTTGTAGGTGGCGAAGAGGAGCAAGGACATCAGGAAGACGAGGCCCACGGAATTGGCCACGGCGACCGTCTTCACCGTCAGCTTCTTGCGGCTGACGCCCTCCCACAGATAAAGGATGCCGTGCCCGCCGTCGAGGAGGGGGATGGGGAGGACGTTGAAGAAGCCGATGGCCACCGAGATCAGGCCGATCAGGAAGACCAAGTCCTCGAGGCCGGAGTGAGCGGCCCTCGACACCATCTGGACGATGCCGACGGGGCCGGCCAGGTCGGGCCGCTCGCGCTTGGCGAGCTTCTCGACCAAGGTCTCCACGGTGTAGCGGGTCCAGTACCAGCACTGGTGGATCGCCCCGCCGGCCGCGCCGATGAAGCCCGCGCGGGTGTAGTTGATCTTGGGCCGGACGCCGATCACGCCGTGGCCGCCCGTCTCGTCGATCTTGGGGGTGACCTCCACCTTTCCGGGGACGCCGTCGCGCTCGTAGTCGAGCTTGAGGGCCTTGCCGGGGTAGCGGCGGATCGTCGCCGCCATGTCCTCCCAGCCCGACACCGGGACGGCGTCGACCCGCAGGACCTTGTCGCCCGCCTTGAGGCCGGCCGCCTCGGCGGGGAACCCCGCGACGGTCTCGCCGATCACCGCGTCCTTGGACGGCTCCGGGACGCCGCTGTGGAGGATGACGCCGAAGAACATGAAGAAAGCGAGGACGTAGTTCATCGCCGGGCCGGCCGCCACCACCAGCAGGCGCTGCCAGGGGCTGCGGCTGAAGTACTCGTCCGGGTGGCCGCTGCAGTCCTCGATCGACTCGCCCGCGGGCTTGACGAAGCCGCCCAAGGGGATGGCGCAGAGGGAGAAGCGGGTGCCGCCGTAGGTGAGGCCGAAAATCTCGGGGCCGAAGCCGAAGGCGAAGCGCTCCACGCGGATGCCCAGCTTCTTGCAGACCAGGAAGTGGCCCGACTCGTGGAGGAAGATGACCATCCCGAAGGTCAAGACGACGGCCAAAGCGCTCAGGATCATGCGGCGGCTCCCGCCTTGAGGCCGGCGACGGCCTCGTGCGCTTTCTCGCGCGCCCAGGCGTCGACTTCGGCCACTTCGGCAAAGGAGGGCAGGCTCCCGGAGGAGCGGTGCGCGCGCATCGCGGTCTCGATGACCCGGGCGATGTCGGTGAAGCGGATGCGTCCGGCCAGGAAGGCCTCCACGGCGACCTCGTCGGCGGCGTTCAAGACCGCGGGCATCGAGCCCCCGGCCCGCGCGGCCTCGAGGGCCAGCGCCAGGCAGGGAAAGCGCTGGAAGTCGGGCTGGGCGAAGGTGAGCGTGCCGGCGCGCACCAGGTCGAGGGGCTCCACCACGCAGCGGGTGCGCTCGGGCCAGGTCATCGCGTATTGGATCGGCAGGCGCATGTCGGGCAAGGACATCTGCGCCAGCATGGAGCCGTCGGTGAACTCGACGGCCGAGTGGATGATCGACTGCGGATGGATCACGATCTCGATCTGGGAGAGCTTGAGGCCGAAGAGGTTCTTGATCTCGATCGCCTCGAAGCCCTTGTTCATGAGCGTCGCGCAGTCCAAGGTGATCTTCTTGCCCATCTTCCAGGTGGGGTGGGCCAGGGCCTGCTCCGGCGTGACGCGGGAAAGATCGCCCGCGTGGCGGTAGAACGCCCCGCCCGAGGCCGTGAGGAGGACGCGGCGCGCGAGAGCGCCGTAGCCGCGCAGGCCGCCCTTGGGCGCCGCGTGGGAGCCGAAGCACTGGAACATGGCCGAGGGCTCGGAGTCGACGGGGAGGATCTTCCCGCCCCAGCGGTCGGCCTCGATCATGAACTGCTCGCCGGCCATGACCATCGGCTCCTTGTTGGCCAAGGCCACGGTCTTGCCCGCCTTGAGGGCCGCGAGGAGGGG
>DATLOS010000612.1:0-2841 GCA_035536155.1 Elusimicrobiota bacterium | reverse complement strand
CGCTTGTAGGCCTTCTCCATCTCCTGCGGCACCGCGTACTTCAACGCCTTCTGGTTCTCTCGGTCGATCTCGGCGTAGATGGCGTTGCGCGCGCCCGGCTCGCGGGTGGCGAAGAGCTTCTCGTAGAGCTCGCGGATGTGGTCGAGGTGGCGCTTCTCGCGGAGGTAGCCGACGGTGCCGAGCTTGTGCGTGCCCTTGAAGAGCATGTGCTCGAGATAATGCGCCATGCCCGTCGAGTCGTCGGGATCGTGCCGGCTGCCGGCGCGGACCGCGATCCAGGCCTCGATCTTCGGCTCCTGGGAGTTGGGGCTCAGATAGACGGTCAGGCCGTTGGAGAGCCGGTGGACGGTGACCTGCAGAGGGTCGGAAGGAAGCGGGGTCTCGACGGTCTCGGGCAAGCGCGAGGCGGCGAGCCATTCCTTGGCGCCCGGGCGGGGAGCCTTCGCGCCGGAGGAAGCCGGAACGACGAGCAAGACGAGCAGCAGGCTGGAGCGGTAGTAGGTTCGCATAAAGCGCGCTATTGTATCAGAATGCGCGCGGCGGGCACCCAAATGCTAGGATTTTGAGCCTTGCCCCGGACAAAAGACCTCGGCCACGACCTCCAGAACTCCATCGCCGTCGTGCGCAATTCCCTGGAGGCGCTGGTCCGCCTCGAGAAGGAGACTTCGGGCCCGCGCCGGCGCCTCCTTCTTCGGGCCATCCGTCAGTCGGTCCAGGTCTCCCGGATCGCCAACCGCCTCCTGGCCGATTAGCCCCCTTCGCAATTCTTTTACAGCCCCGCTATCGGATTGCGCGAGTCATCTGCGCTAAGCTCCTCCGTCCAAACAAGGAGGAAGCATGGCGAAGATCGAGAAGCGCATCCAGTACACCGTCCCGCTGGTGAACCAGCCCGGACAGATCGACCGCCTGGCGACCGCTTTAGCCGGCAAGCGGGTGAGCCTTCTCGGGCTGGCGGCCGGGACGATGGCCGACATCGGCTACGTCCGCTTCATCGCGACCGAGGACTTGAACCTCCGCGGCGCGCTCAAGGACGCGGGCTTCGAGGCGATCCCGTCCCCCGTCTTCTGCGTCCCCCTCCTTCATAAAGCCGGCGAGCTGGCCCGCCTGACCAAGGTGCTGCGCGCCGCGGACGTCAACATCACCGCGCTCTACGGCACCGCCATCGAGGGCGAGCACGCCATGCTCGTCCTCTCGGTCGACAAGCCCACGCAGGCCGAGGAGCCGCTCATGGAGTTCGCCCGCGGGATGGTCCTCGCGTCCCACTGACTTTCGCACGCCGTCCAACCTAAAGGAGGTAGCACCCATGATCACCGCCCGCAAGCATTCCCGCCACAGCCTCAAGGAGACCCAGCTCTCCGCCGCCGTCCTTCCCTCGCCGGTCAGCGACCTGCCCGCCCTGCGCGAGCCGCTCCTGCTGCGCGAGACGCCGCACGCCTTCGTCGGCGATTTCCTCTCCGGCCCGCTCGGCCAGTACCCGGCGTCGCCCGCCTTCCGCCTGCCGCCGTTCCACGGCGTCGAGCTCCAGGAGGGCGTCTGGACGCCCCCCGTCAACGTCCGCGAGACCGAGAGCGAGCTGATCGTGGCGGTGTACGTCCCGGGCGTGACCAAGGGCGACATCCAGGTGGAGATCAAGAACGGCTCCACGCTGATCATCCGCGGCGAGCGGCTCCTCCAGCGCGGCGACGTCGACCACGCCAGCTACCTGCGCAAGGAGTTCTCTTTCCGCTCCTTCTTCCGCAGCTTCGCCCTGCCCATCGAGATCGACGGCGAAGAGGCCGCGTCCCGCTACCGGGACGGGATCCTCGAGATCATCCTCCAGAAGAAGCACGAGGCCAAGCAGCAGTCGTACCGGGTCGCCGTTTCCGCCTAAGGCGTCCGCGCCGCACGGGGCCCCCGCTTCGGCGGGGGCCCTTTATTTTTAGCAGCAGCCCAGCGCCGGCGCGTCGTCGCGCCCGCCGTCCGCGGAAGCGGGAGGCGCTCCGCCGCGCAGCACGAGGACGCAGCGCCGGCCGGCGTCGGCCAGGATCACGACGGCGCAGGCCATGATCAAGGCGGTCATGGACGAGTTCACCCAGCCCAAGGTCGCGGTCTGGGGATCGCGGGTGAGCGGAAAGAAGTTGTCGCGGATGGAGAGCGCGCCGGCGCACAAGGTCGTGACCGTGACGAAGGCGAAGGGCACCGCGGTGGTCCAGGCGTAGCGCGCCTTCCCGGCGTTGATGAGCGCGGTCGTGGCCACGCTCAAGGCAACGCCGGCCAGGAGCTGGTTGGCGATGCCGAACATGGGCCAGATCGTCGAAATGCTGCCCGAGTGGATGAGCCCGGCCCAGGCCACCACCACGAGGCCCGTCGAAAGCAAAGTCCCGGGCAGCCAGTCCGTCTTGCCCAGGGGCGCCGAGAACTTGCCCAGGAACTCCTGCACCAGGAAGCGCCCGACGCGGGTCCCCGTGTCGATCGTGGTCAGGATGAAGAGCGCCTCGAACATGATCGCGTAGTGGTACCAGTACGCGGTGAGGTGCTTGAGGCCCGGCAGGGAGCCGAAGATGTCGGCGAAGCCGACCGCCAAGGACACCGCGCCGCCGGGACGGCCGGCCAGCTCCTCGCCGACCGCCTTGGACAAGACGTCGAGGTGGACCGGCGCCATGTGGAGCGCCGCGAACTTGGCCGGAGCCACGTTGATCGCGAAGTAGTCGCCCGGCTCCAGGGCGCAGGCCGCGACGAGCGCCACGATCCCGACCAGCCCCTCGAGGAGCATGGCCCCGTAGCCGATCATGCGCGCGTCGCCTTCCTTCGAGATCATCTTCGGCGTGGTGCCCGACGAGACCAAGGCGTGAAAACCCGAGA
>DATLOS010000611.1:0-5101 GCA_035536155.1 Elusimicrobiota bacterium | reverse complement strand
CCAAGAAGAGAATCAGACCTACGCCACCATCACGCTGCAGAATTTTTTCCGCCTCTACGACAAACTCGCGGGCATGACCGGCACGGCCATGACCGAGGCTGACGAGTTCTTCGAGATCTACAAGCTCGACGTGGTGGAGATCCCGTCCAACCGGATCAACGTCCGCCAGGACTTCCCCGACATCGTCTACCTGAACGAGAAGGGCAAGTACCGCGCCATCGTGACCGAGGTCGAGGAGCTCTGGCGCAAGGGCCGCCCCGTCCTCGTGGGCACGCGCTCCATCGAAAAGTCGGAGAAGATCGCGGCCATGCTGCGCGGCAAGGGCATTCCCCACCAGGTGCTCAACGCCAAGTACCACGAGATGGAGGCGCAGATCATCGCCCAGGCCGGCAAGAAGGGCATGGTCACCATCGCCACCAACATGGCCGGCCGCGGCACCGACATCCTGCTCGGCGGCAGCCCGCAGGACCCCGAGGACCAGAAGGCCGTCGTGGCCTTGGGCGGGCTCCACGTCCTCGGCACCGAGCGCCACGAGGCGCGGCGCATCGACAACCAGCTCCGCGGCCGCTGCGGCCGCCAGGGCGACCCCGGCTCCACCCGCTTCTACCTCGGCCTCGACGACGAGCTGATGCGCCTCTTCGGCTCGGACCGCATCCAGGGCCTCATGCAGCGCTTCGGCATGACCGAGGACGAGCCCATCGAGTCGCCGCTCGTCACGCGCCAGATCGAGGGTGCCCAGCGCCGCGTCGAGACGCACAACTTCGACATCCGCAAGCAGCTCCTCGACTACGACAACGTGATGAACAAGCAGCGCGAGGTGGTCTACGGGCTGCGCAACGCCATCCTCGACGGCTCCGACGTCTCCGCCCAGGTCCGCCAGGCGCTCGAGGACGATCTCGAGGAGAAGCTCGACCTGTGGGCGCCCAAGGACGCCTACGCCGAGGCCTGGGACATGGCCTCGATCTCGGCCTACCTGCACCGCGTCTACGGCCTGGTCATGAACCCGACGCCGGAGGAGATCCGCAAGCTCGAGCACGACTCCTTCGTCCAGGACGTGCGCGAGAAGGTCCACGCGGCCTACAAGCGGCGCGCCGAGGAGGAGTTCTCCGGCTTCAACTTCGCGGAGATCGAGCGCATGGTCCTTCTCCAGATGATCGACCAGAGCTGGAAGAACCACCTCTACGATCTCGACCACATGAAGCGCTACATCGGCCTGCGCGCCTACGGCCAGAAGGACCCCAAGATCGAGTACCAGAAGGAGTCCTTCGAGCTCTTCAACGCCATGCTCGGCCGCATCCGCGAGCAGACCATCGAGTACCTCTTCCGCATCCAGGCTCCGCGCCAGGCGCCCCCGCCGCAGATCCCGGTCCGCACCGGCCCGCCCGACGCGGCGCCCGAGCGGCCGGCGCCGGCCAAGCGCCCCGAGGCCAAGGCCTCGGGCTCGCTCCTCAAGAAGACGGGCGAGAAGGAATCGCCCCAGGGCCTCCAGGCCATCGGCCGCAACGATCCGTGTCCCTGCGGCAGCGGCAAGAAATACAAGAAGTGCCACGGGGCGTAGCGGCCGGGGCGCTCCTCGCCCTAGCCCTCCCCAAGCCCGGCCTTTCCTTCCTCGCCTGGCTCGTCATCGGCGTCCCCTTCGCCGCCTTGCTCGGCGCGCGGGCCGCTCGGCGGGCGGCGGGTCTCCTCGCGTCGGTCGGAGCGGGCTACTGCGGCCTCTCGCTCTACTGGATCTACTCGACCTGCCGCTTCGCCGGCGTGCCGGTCCCGGCCGCACTCGTCGCCTGGGCGGCGCTCGTCGCCTTCTTGTCGCTGCACTGGGCGATCTACGGCGCGCTGGCCTTCCGGCTGCTGCGGCTGCCGGCTGCCGGGCGGCCATGGGCGCTGGCCGCTCTCTGGGCCGGGTTGGAGTGGCTCTGGGGCCTCACCCCGCGCCTTCCCGTGGATCTATTGGCGTACACCCAATGGCGCAGCCTCGCCTTGCTGCAAGGCATCTCCGTGCTGGGGCCGCACGCGCTCTCCTTTCTAATCGTCCTGTGGGGAGCGTCCGCCGCGGAGCTGTGGCGCGCGCCGCGGGCCGGCGCGGCGCGGCGCAACGCGGGCGCCGCCTTCGCGCTGGCCGCGCTTTGGGGAGCGGGCGGCGCCTGGTCGCTCGGCGGCCGGACGACGGCGGCGGACGGGCCGCGGATCGAGGTGATCCAGCCCAACGTCGACCAGTACGCGAAATGGGATGCGCGCTTCGCCGAGGACATCTGGCGCACGCTCGACGACCTGCTCGGCCGCCCGCGGGGCGCGCGGCCCGACTTGGTCGTCTTGCCCGAGGCGGCGCTCCCGGCTTGGCTCGATCAACCCAAAGGGTCGGCTTTTGCCGCCGACGCTTGGGTCCAAGCGCCCGAGGCGTCGGCTTGGATCGCGAATTGGGCGCGCCGCCTGGGCTCGGCCATGCTCGTCGGGGCCGTCTCGCTTTCAGACGGCGGCGCCCCTCACAACTCGGCGGCTTGGTTCGCGGCCGACGGCTCCCTCACCGGGCTCTACCACAAGCGCCAGCTCGTCCCCTTCGGCGAGTTCGTTCCCATGCGGGCGCTTCTGCAGCCCTGGATCGGCATCCTCTCGCAGTTGGGCGACATCGCCCCGGGGCCGCGCCGCCAGGCGCTCTTCCGCTTGGGCGCGTACCCGCTCGCGGTCTCGATCTGCTACGAGGCGGCCTTTCCGCGCTGGGCCCGCTCCGATGCCGGACGCGGCGCGCGGGTGTTCGTCAACCTCACCAACGACGGCTGGTACAAGGACACGTGGGCGCCGTACCAGCATTTCCAGGCGAACGTCTTCCGAGCGGTAGAGACGCGGGCGTTCGTGGTGCGCGCCGCCAACACCGGGATTTCGGGGCTGATCGACCCGTGGGGAGAGGTCGTCGCGCGGACGCCCCTGGGGACCGTCGACCGCCTCGACGTCCGGCTTCCCGCGCGCGACCCTTTTCCAAACGGCTCATTCTATGCCCGCCACGGCGAGCTCTTCGGGCCGGCCTGCGCGCTGGCCGCCATAGCCGCGCTCCTTGCGTCGTTGCGGCGCCGCAACGCGTGACGCCGGCTGCAATATTCGACGTGCGTTTTTTCGAAATTCCAGCAATAGTATGGGAATGAGAGCGCGTCTCGCCGCGGCTATGGGCGTCCTGTTCTGCCTTGCCGCGGTTTCTCCGGCAGCCGCCGCCCGTCGCCGGGCGAAGAAGCGGCCCGCTCAAGCCGCGGCGGCGCAGGCGAGCCCGGCGGCCGCGCCGGCGCCGCGGCAGTCGCCGCCGTCTCCCGTCGACGAGCGCACGCCCAAGGAAAAAGAGAGGCCCAATATCGCCTTGGACCGGGAGCCCGAGGCGACGACGGTGGCCACGTTGACGGGCCGCGGAGCGCCCGACATCGCCAAGGACGACACGCCCGTCTGGTCGCGCGTCGAGCCGCCGCCGGAGCAGGCCGCCCCCGATCCGTCGGCAATCGACGAGGCCGCCGCCCGCGCCAGCGCCCGGGCCCGGACCGCCTCGCTCATCGCCGCGTCCTTTCTCGTCGCCATCGGCCTGGCCTGGCTGCCGGAGATCATGCGCGCGGCCGAGGACGGTCCGCCTCCCGCGGCTCCCGGCAAATAAGTAAGATCGGCCGCATGGCCATCCTGATAACGGAACCGTCCGTCATCCCCGCCGCGGGCAGCAAGCCCAAGATCATCCGCGAGTACGCGGGGCGGGTGCGCACCAAGACTCCGCAGGCGTCCGTGGCGCGCATGAGCAGCCCCGAGGGCTGGGCGGAGCCCGGCCAGACGCCGGAGTTCGACGAGTTCACCGTGGTGCTCGCCGGGATCCTGCGCGTCGAGACCCGCAAGGACGTGCTGGAAGCGCGCGCCGGGCAGGGAGTCCTCGCCCCCCGCGGCGAATGGGTGCGCTACTCCACGCCTCATGCCGGAGGCGCCGAGTACGTCGCCGTATGCGTGCCGGCCTTCTCGCCCGACTCCGTCCACCGCGACCCGGCTTAGGCCGCGCGGCCGCTCAGACGGTTCCGTGGCAGGCGGCGGCCCCGAGAAGCAGCCCCACCAGGAGCCCCGCGATCGCGCCGAAGGGCCCGCCCACGGCGAACCCGATCGCCGCCCCGAGAAGCGCCCCGAACAAGGCGCCGCCCAGCGCGCCCTGATCGGTGGGCGCGCTGGGCTTGTCCTCGTCCTTCTTGTCGCCGTCTTCCGCGTGGAGCACGGGGCTCGCGCGGCTCGCGCCGAGCCGGACCGGCGCGGGAGAGGGATCCTGCGCGAAGGCCCGGGCGGCGAGCGCCCGGGAGGCCTCGCCGCTGGAGGCCGAGGCGATGGCCGCTCCGCCGATATCCGCGCCCAGTTGAGCCTGCGCGAGCGCGTCCCGGCCGGCGTGGGCGGGGGCGGCGAAGGCGAGCAGGAGAAGGGCCGGTGTCAGTCTTTTAATTATCATAGTTCCAAAGTCCCATCCGCGAATGGGCCTAAAGGGTAGAATAGATTCCGGCGGCCGGGCAAGCGTCGTCGCCCCGGAATTTCTTACAATCCGTCGGAGTAGCATGGCCGACCCCGCCTTCCGCGAGACCGAGGAGTCCATCGAGGTTGTCCGGCGCAAGCTGGAGGAGGTCGGCCGCCTGCTCGACCTTCCCAAGAAGCGCAAGGCCATCGAGGACGGGGAGAAGGAGGCCGCGGATCCCTCCTTCTGGGCCGACTCGGTCCGGGCGAAGCGTCGCTCGAAGGAGCTCAACGACCTGCGCCTCCTCGTCAAGGAGTTCGACGACGCGGGCAAGGCGGTCGAGGACCTCAAGGTCCACGTGGAGCTGGCCGCGGAGATGGAGGACCTCGGGGAGCTGGAGGAGGCGCGCAAGGGCTTAGACGGCGCGCGCCGGACGGTGGCCGATCTCGACGTGCGCCTCAAGCTCTCCGGCGAGTTCGACGACAACGACGCGATCTTCAGCCTGCACGCGGGCGCTGGCGGAACCGAGGCTTGCGACTGGGCGGACATGCTCCTGCGCATGTACACGCGCTGGGCCGAGCGCAAGGGATTCACCGTCGACATTCTCGATCTGAGCGAAGGCGAAGAAGCCGGGATCAAGGGCGCCGTGCTCGAGAT
>DATLOS010000610.1:0-3793 GCA_035536155.1 Elusimicrobiota bacterium | reverse complement strand
CTCCTCCTCGACAAGCTCAACCGGCGCCACCGACCGCTCGGGGCGCTCGTGCCCGGCTTTCCGCCCGAGGCCCAAGCCGTCGTGGAGAGGGCGCTCGACCCCGACCCCGAGGCCCGCTGGGCCAGCGCGGGGGAGCTGTCGCGCGCCTTTAAGGAAGCCTTGGCTCCCATTAGACCTACCCCGCCTGGGTCGTTGGTCCCTCGTCATGAGGTGCCAGGCATGTTAGGATGACGTCGTGGCCGAGCATGCGCTTTCCGTTCTCGCGGTCGACGACGAGCCGGAGGACCTGAGCCTCATCTCATCGATCCTGAGCCGCGAGGGCTACCCCGTCCTCCCGGCGGCCTCCGGCGCGGAGGCGATGCGCATCCTCGAGTCCCACCGGCCCGGCCTGATCCTCTCCGATCTCAACCTCCCCGACATGTCGGGCCTGACCGTGCTGCGCGAGGCGCGGCGCCAGGACCCGCACGCCACGGGCATCGTCCTCACCGCCTCGAACGCCGAGGACGCCGCGGTGCGCTCCCTGCGCGAGGGGGCCTTCGACTTCCTGGTCAAACCCAAGGCCTGGGACCTTCTCGGCCCCTCGCTCGATCGCGCGGCCAGCCACTACCGCCTGCGGCGCGCCCTGGCCCAGACCCAGGAGCACTGGTCCGACGCGGTCGCCGACGTGAGCCACGAGATCAAGAACCCGCTCACGGTGATCAGCGGCTACGCCTCCTTCCTCCTCTCGAAGGCTCCCGAGGGGGAGCTCCCGGACCAGGTCCGCAAGGGCCTGCGCGCCATCCATGAGAACTCCCTCCATCTCGAGGGCCTGCTCCAGGACCTCACCGACATGTGCCGCCTCTCCAGCGACCGCATGAGCCTGGACGTCGCCGCGGTGCCGGTGCAGGAGTTCCTCAGCCGCACCGCCGACGCCTTCAGCCTGCGCGCCGAGGAGCGCGGCGTGGCGCTGGTCTCGGCCTGCGTCGGCGGCCCGGCCCTGCGCGCCAAGGCCGACCACAAGCGCCTGCGCCAGATCGTCGGCAACCTCGTCGGCAACGCCCTCAAGTTCACGCCCCGCGGCGGGCGCGTCAACGTCTCCGCCTGGCCGGAGGCCGGCGCCGTCCACTTCTGCGTCCAGGACACCGGGGTGGGCATCTCGGCCCGCGACCGCGCGAAGGTCTTCGAGCGCCACTTCCAGGCGGAAGCGGGAGCGGCCGCCCAGGGGATGGGGCTGGGCCTCACCATCTCCAAGCGTCTCGTCGAGCTCCACGGCGGGCGGATTTGGATCGAGAGCGAGGAGGGCCGGGGCACCTGGGTCCACTTCACCGTCCCCGCGACCGAGGACGCCCCCGATCCCAGCGAGTTCCTGGCTCGCCCCGTCACCGCCATCACCCACCGCGCCGACAACGGCCTGCGCTGAGTCTTAAGGGAAAGGCAGCCAGCCCGGGAGCGCGCGCGCCGGTTTCGGTGCGGCCGGAGCCTCCCGACCCAAGAGCGCATAGGAAGCGTCGCTGTAGAGGAGCTTCCAGCCTCCGTCGAGGAGCGGACGGGTGAAGACGTCGCCCCTCTTCAGCAGGACGAAGTCCGGCGTCTCGCCGGCGAAGGCCTCCCGCGGCCCGAGCTGTCCCAGGTAGAAGAGGAAGTTCCGCATATAGGCGGCCTCGGGATAGACGGCGTCGTAGCGGAAGTCCATGCTCACCCGCACCAGGCGGTCCTGCAGGTGGTAGATCAGGTATTGGCCGTCGTTGAACGGGTTCCACAGGTTCCCTTGGAGCTGATTGTCCTGGATGAAGGCGACGGCTCCGGCCGGAAAGCCGGAGGCGGGATAGCGCAGGCGCAGGCGGCCGCGCAGAGGCCACAGGCCGGCGGCGCACAGGAGCGAGAGGATTCCCAGCGCGCCGCGGACCCCGCGGCGGCCGAGCGTCCGGGACGCGGCGGCCAGGCCCGCGCTCAGGAGGCTCTCCTGCGCCGCGAGCGGGGCGCCGCCCAGGATCCAGGCGATGGGGACGTTCCGGCGCGCGGCCAGGAGGAGCGCGGCTCCGCCCGCCAGCAGGCCGATGTCGACCGGGCGCATGCGGGCGCCGTGCGCGTAGAGCACGCCGCAGGCCAGGATCAGATAGACGAGGCCGAGAGCGAGGAGAGGGCTCGAGAGGCGCGCGGAGAACGGCTGCCACTCGGCCAGGAAGCGGTAGGTGTGCGGGTTTCGCATCGACGTCAGCACCGACGACCAGAGCCCGAGGCCGTAGGGATTGAGGAAGGTCGCGGCGGCGCAGGCCGCGAGGAGCAGCGCCAGGCGCGCCCCGCGCGCGCGGGCCGCGGCGTCTCTTACGCCGGCCAAGGCCTGCGCGCCCGCGTAGAGCGCCAGGACCAGGAGGCCGATCACGAAGCCGCCGTGCATGTTGGCCCAGGCCGCGAAGAGGAGCGGAAGGGCGTAAGCCCGGCGATTGCTCCGAGCCAAGAGATCCTCGAGCGCCCGCAGCTCCAGGACGAGGAAGAGATAGGTGACGATCTGCGGACGAAAGCCGAAGAGCTCGGCCGCGCCGGCCAGGCCGAGGCAGAAGACGACGGCCAGCGCTTGGGAGTTCGGGGCCACGTCGGCCAAGAGCCGCCGGTAGACGAGCGCGAAGGGCACGAAGAAGGCGGCCTTAAAGAGGACGAGCCCGAGATTTCCGCCCAGGAGGTGGAGGCTCGCGAAGAGGATCTGGGTCAGCCACTCGTGGTCGACCCAGGGAGCGCCGGCCGCCGTCCAGGAGTAGAGATCGACGCGGGGGAGGCCGTGGCCGCGAAGGACCTGGAGGCCGAACTGGAGGTGGCCCCAGAGGTCCGGCTCGATGACGTTCCCGCGCAGGAATAGCGCGGCGGCGAACAAGGAAAGGAAGAGCGAGCGCTCCAGGCTGGCCGACCGCTTCATGCGTCCCGAGTATAGTAGATGGGCCATATTCCGACAACGGATCGGAGTCCCTTGACGTTCGCGGCGTCCTTTCGCACTCTATATCGGATGACCCCTTTGCGACGCCCCAGCGCCGAGAGGCGGCCGCCGCCGTTCGTCGTGCGCGGCGCCCCTGCGCCGGCCGCGGCGGGGCCCGAGGCGCCGGCCTACGAGCTTCCGCTGATCCTGCTGGGGGTGGTCCTCCTCCTCGCCGCGCCCTTGGCCGAGCGGACGCTGGCGCCTTCGGGGAGCCGGGATGGAAGCCTGGCGCGGGATTTCGGCCTCGCCGCCGCGGATCCCGGCGACCAGCGCTCCGCGCTCGACGTCCGGGGCGGCGCCTCCGCCCAGCCGGAGGAGCCCATGGTCACTCCGCTCGAGGGAAGGGACTCGACGGCTTTGATGCTGCCCCGGAAGCGGGACGCGGGGGGCGCGGATCGCTCCGCCGCCGTCGCGGGCTCCTCCGCCGAGGGCCCCGCCGGCGCCGGCTTGGCGGACGCTTCGGCCGCCTCGGGCGCCGGCTCGACGGCATCCTCCGGCCCGCCGGGCTCGAGCTGGAAGGACGCCATCTCCGCCGCGCGGAGCGCGGCCGCGCAGGCCTCGAGCAAGGCTTCGTTTCCCCGCGCGAACCCGCGGATGCAGGCGGGCATCCAGGAGGCGCTCGCCAAGCTCCCGGGCCTCGACAAGAGCCTGGGCGCCGCGACGAGCTCGGCGTCCCTGCCCGCGCAGCAGCTGGCCAGCCCGACCTCGGAGCGCCTGGTCGGCACGCCCCGGGTCATCACCTCGCTCACCGCGCCGAAGACGCCCGGGGACTTCCGCGGCGCCGCGTCGCGCGGCCTCGCCCCCTCGGGCTTCGGCCTCCTCTCCCCGGGCGTCCGCGGCGGCTCC
>DATLOS010000609.1:0-5879 GCA_035536155.1 Elusimicrobiota bacterium | reverse complement strand
AACCGTCGCGCGGCCCCCGGGGAGGCCCGCTCTCCGGGGGCCGCGATCAGGTTCTCCATGCCGAAAGGATAATTCGCCGTCGTAACCCCCGGATCAGCGACCGGTCAAAAATCAGTCCTCGTATTTATAGCCCACGCCGGTGACCGGGATGATGCGCTGCGCGAGGGGCCCGAGTTTCTCGCGCAGGTTCGCGACGCAGACGGTGATGGTGTGGTTGGTGGCGATCACGGCGGGGCCCCAGACCGTCTCCGCCAGGTGCTGCCGGGAAAGGACGCGGCCCTTTTTCTTGAGGAGCGCGGCCAAGAGGTCGAACTCCTTGGGGCGCAGCTCCACCGCCTTTCCTTTTATCTGCACCGTGCGCGTGTCCTCGTTGAGCACCAGGTCCTTGGCCTGCCAGACGCGGTCCGTGCCGCCGCCCGCCTGGGAGCGCCGCAGCAGGGCCCGCACCCGGGCGCGCAGCTCCAGCGCGGAGAAGGGCTTGGTCACGTAGTCGTCGGCGCCGGCGTCGAGGCCCAGCACCTTGTCGCGCTCCTGCCCCAGGCTGGTCAGGAGGATGATGGGCAGGCTCGCGGTGTCGGCTTGGCGCTTGAGGTGCTGGCAGAGCTGGATGCCGGAGAACCCCGGCAGCCCGACGTCGAGCACCACGAGGTCTATCCCGCCGCCCCGCAGCGCGGCGAGGGCCCGGTCGGCGTCCTTCGCCAAGGCCACGTCCAGGCCGTCGCTCTGGAGGAGCTCCTTGACGGTGTCGGCGATCTGGCGGTCGTCGTCCACGACCAGGACGCGCAGCTTCATCTTTCCCCCTTCCCCCCGCCCTCTTGCGCCAGCTTGGCCTCCCCCAGGACCCGGGCTAGGGCCTTGCGCGCCTTCTCCATGCGGGCGTCCGCCTTCAAGGCCTCGCGCCACTCCCGCTCGGCCCGGGCGGCGTCCCCGTCCAGATATGCCCGCAGCCCGCGGGTGTAGAAGGCCTCCGCGCGGATCGCGGCGTCCTGCTCCGGAGTGCGCCCGCCGCGCAGCAGGCTCAGGACGTCCTTGTTCTCCGGGTCCTTCTCCAATATCTCCACGAGCAAATGGGCGGCCGCGGTGGAGTTTCCGACCGCGTACGCCCGGCGCGCCTCTTCCAGGGACCGTTGCGCGCCGCCCTGGGTGCGGCAGCGCAGCAGGAGCTCCTGCGCTCGGTCGGCGAGGTCGGGCCGCGAGTAGAGCCGGGCCGCCCCCAAGCTGGCGAGAAGCCCCTCGGACGCGCGCCAGGAGTCCCGCTGGGTAAGGTCCCGGAGCGAATCCAGGTAGCGCGCGCCTTCCAGCCCGAACGATTCCTCGGCCGCCACCCGCTCCTCGAGGCGGCGCTGCATGTCCTGGAGCTCGGCCGCCTGGACGCTCGGCGCCCGAGCCGCCAGAAGGCCGCGGACCATGTCCAAGGCCGTGCTCCAACGCAGGATGCCCAGGGCCCGCAGAGCCAGCGCGAACCGGCTTCTCTCGGGCTCCTCCTTGGGAAGGATCGCGTCCCCATCCGCGAGATAGCCCAGGCGGTTCCTGTAGATCGCGACGAACTTCCGCATTCCCGGGCGGATCTTCATCTGCCCGCACAGCGCCAAGCCGTCTCGGGCGCGCAGGTAGCGGCCGTCCTCGAAAGCGGCTACGGCCTCCAGACAGAGGTCGAAGACCGCGTCATTGCCCTGCCCCGCCAGGAACCGCGCGTAGGCCGCGCGGCGCGCCGACGCGGGAGAGCCGGAGTCCGGCCCCGGCGCGGCCTCCATCTTCCGGAGCTCGGCGGCGTAGAGGTCGTAGGCGGCCTTCTTGAGAGCCACCTGCGCGTCGATGTCCTGGGCGTCCGCCCGCAGGATATTGAGGAACGCCTCCAGCTGCGCGGCCTCCGGCCTTCCTGCCAAGAGGCGCGCGAGCTCCAGAGCCTCCGCCTTACCGGGAAACGCCCCGTCCGGAGCTTGGACGGCGCCCCGATCGGCGGCCGGCGAGAGGAGGCCGAGAACGGCCGAGCGGCATTTCTCCGAGAGCTCGTCCTTATGCTTGCGCATGCAGCGGCGGATCTCCTGGACGCTCGGCCCCTCCTCCGCGCAGAAGCGGAGCTGGTCGTCGGCGCACACCGCGCGGGCCGTCTCGCCCTGCCGTATCTTCTCGTCGACATCGGACTTGCAGCCCTCCGAGAGGACGTCCTCATGCTCGCGCAGGCACTTGAAGAGCCGGCGGGAATCGCCGCAGAAGCGCTTGAGGTCCTCGCGGCAGGAGACGGGGACGCGGCCGCCGCCGCCCGCGACGCCCTCCTGGGCCCGCGCGCTCGGGAGGCAGGCCGAAAAAACCGCGAAAAACACGGCGCCTAAAGCGGGCATGGGGTCCTGCTAGCAGTAATAGTCGTTCGCCCGGGAAAAATCAAGCCGTGGGAGGCTTGGGCGGCAAGGTGAAGTGGAAGGTCGTGCCGCGGCGGTACTCGCTCTCCACGCCGATCCGGCCGCCGTGCCCTTCCACGATGCGCTTGCAGATGACGAGGCCGAGGCCCGTGCCCGGGACGTCGCGCACCTCGCCCTTGGTCTCGGCGACCTGGGAGAACTTCTTGAAGAGGGTTCCGAGCTTGTCCGCCGGGATGCCGATCCCCGTGTCGGCCACCTCGACGCGGTCCTCGCCCGAGGAGGTCCTGGAGCAGCGGACCGAGACCTTTCCTTTGGCCGGCGTGAAGTTGAGGGCGTTGCCCACGAGGTTGATGAGCAGGCGCCGCAGGGCCTGCTCGTCCGCCCACACCCGCGCCTCCCCGGGGATGCCCGAGACGTCCAGGGCGACCCCGAACTTCTCCGCCCGGACGCCGAGCATCTCCGCGACCGACGCGGCGAGCACGGCGAGGTTCACCTCCCGGGGATGGAAGTCGGCCTTGCCCGCCTCGAGCTTGGTCAGCTCGAGGATGGCCTCGATGAGCTCGTTCAAATACTGCGAACTCTGCATCGCGATCCGCATGGATTCCGTCTGCTGGGCAGTCAGCGTCCCCTGGATGCCCAGCTGCATCAGCTCGATGCGGCCGATCACCGTCGCCAAGGGGTTGCGCAGGTCGTGGGTGATCTGGGCGAGGAAGCTGTCCTTGAGCTCATCGAGCTCGGCCAGCTTCTCCCCCATCTGGTTGAACTCGCGGGCCAGGTCTCCCAGCTCGTCCGGGCTCGCCGCCGCGATGCGGTGGCCGAGCTCGCCCCGGCCGATCTCGCGCGCGCCGTCCCGCAGGCGCTGGATGGGCCGGATCAGCGCGCGGGCGAGCAGGGCGGCGAAGAGGAGGCTCAGGGCCAAGCCCGCCAGCGAGACCCCGGCGAGGCGGCCGGTCGTCTCGCGCTGGAGGCGGCGCGCGGCCGCCGCGAGGGCGCTCCGATGGTAGGCGAGGAGCGCGACGGCGACCTTGCGGCCGCGGATCTCGACGGGCTGGGAGAGGACGACGTCGTCGCCCGCGGCCTTTCTGGCGCCCGAAAGGGAAGCTCCTTTGCGGGAGAAATCTCCTTTAAGGAAGTCGCTGTGCATGAGCACGCGCCCGCCGTCATCGAGCAGCGCCGCGTAGGAGAGCAGGCCCGGCTCCGCCGAGGACCACAAGGTCTTCAGGTAGGTCAGCCGCGAGAGCTCGTCTTGGTTGATCAGGGAGTCCGCGCAGACCTGCGCCAGCTTGTCCAGGGCCGAGCGCTGCTCGGCCTCCATCTGCCGGATGAGATGGCGGTTCTCCGCCACGTACAGCAAGGTCACCGTCGTCGCGAGGACGAGCGCGGAGAGACCGGAGAGGATGAGGATGAGCTTGCCGGTGAGCCGCACGATCCTATTTGAGCAAATAGTTATCTCCGGGTGAGAGCGTTGAGACGTCCAGCCGGCATACTCTCCGCAAGCAGGACCCAAACGACGCACACGGAGGATGTGAAAATGAAAAAGCTACTCATGGCGATCGCGGTGCTCGGCGCCCTGGCGACCGGCGCCCACGCGAGCTGCTCCAACACCTACGCGGAGTTCGTGATCGCGCCGACCAACCGGGTGGGCGCGAACTACGTCAACCAGACCGCCATCAACGACGCCAACCCGGTCGCCGCGTACTGGGGCTGCCCCGCGCAGACGCCGACCACGAGGTTCATCAAGCAGTTCGTCACGAACGGGACCGTCCGCGATCAGATCAACGTGATCTACCAGGGCTGCCCGTTCAGCCAGACGACCGGCACGTACTGCTAGGCCGGACGGCTGGAGACGTCCCCGGGGAGCCGCGCCGTACGGCGGCTCCCCGGAGGGCCCGAGGAACCGATCCAAGTCGCTCAACCGGAGGTCATGAAAATGACGAGGCTAATGCTGGCGATGCTTTTTGCGGGCGGTCTTGCGTCTCTCTCTCACGCTGGAGGCACCAAAAACAACGCGTTCACCGCGGAGGTCTACAACCCCATCCAAGCGAACGGCAAACGCAAGCTCACTTCCTCTTACGTTCTTCAAACAGGCCTGCAGCAAAACACCACGACCGCATCGTGGGGATGCCCATTGCCGTTGGTGCCGATCTCGAACGTGATAAACAACGCAAGGAGCAATAGCACCTATCAGGAGGTGGACACGACCTTCCAGGGCTGCGGCAAGGAATCCTAGGCGCGGTCGGCCTCGTTTTTGACCAGACGTTGACCGCCTGTTGCCGCCGACGTTATCGCGCGCGGGCATACTCACCGGAGATGAACGGCTCAACGGAGGAACGCGACATGAAGACCCGAATCGCCCGCCTGGCCGCGCTGCCGCTCCTGCTCCTTCAGGCGGGCCCGCGCCCGCTTGCAGCCGAGACGGTGACCATGACCACGACCTATCCGGCCCCCTCCGGGGTCTACCAGACCGTCGTGACGACCGGCGGCAACGCCGGCGCCCCGGCCAACACGGTGCTGGCGCGGGACGCCGGCGACGTCGGGATCGGAGTCAGCAAGCCCGTGAGCAAGGTCCACGTCTTCAGCCCGGGCACCACGGAGCTCTCCGTCGACTCCCCGACCCCGGCGGGCCCCACCCCGAACGGAGCGATCCTCTCCCTGCGGCAAAACGGCAAGCGGAAGTGGTCCTTCTGGAACCTCCAGCAGGGCACCAACCAGGACGCGCTGATCTATTCCGATCAGAACAACAACTGGAACTACATCTTCAACCCCGAGGAGAAATACGGCGGCACGGGAATGAACATCCTCAGCAACTCCTCCGCCTACATCAACCTGTGGGGCGCCGGAAACACCGGCAATCCCTGGTACGGCGCGCTCTTGTTCCGCAAGAGCTTCATGGCGGCCCAGGCCTCCTGGTCGCTCACCTTCAACAACCTGCCGGGAGCCAGCCGCGACACGCTGGGCTTCGCCTACTGGAAGCCCGACGGCACGGCGATCGGCACGCTGACGCTGTCGCCGCAGGGCAACGTCGGCGTCGGGACCAACCCGAAATACCGGCTGGACGTCGCGGGGATCGCCCGCGCCAACCAGTTCGTGACGGCCTCCGACGCGCGCCTCAAGAAGAACATCCAGCCGCTGAGCGGGGCCCTGGAGCGCCTGCTGCGCCTGCGCGGCGTGACCTACGAGTGGAAGGAGCCGGCCCAGCACGGCGGCGCCGTCGGCCCCCAGGTCGGCGTGATCGCCCAGGAGGTCGAGAAGGTGTTTCCCGACTGGGTCACCACCAACGCGGACGGCTACAAGGACGTCGGCTTCAAGGGGTTCGAAGGCGTCGCGGTGGAGAGCTTCCGCGAGCTGAAGGCCGAGAACGAGGCCCTCAAGCGCCGCCTCGACGCCCTGGAGAAGGCGCTCCTGACCAAGTCCTGACCGGCGCCTGACGCGGTCCGACCGGCGCGGGGCTAGGCTTTGGGCATGACCACCCAGCTCGCCGCGACCCTCGCCGCAATCCTGCTGCAGGCGCCGTGTCTT
>DATLOS010000608.1:0-6998 GCA_035536155.1 Elusimicrobiota bacterium | reverse complement strand
GCAAGGTGCGCAAGGAGCTCATGCCGCCCCAGGACCAGAGCATGCTCCTGGTGCAGCTCGAGACCCCGGTCGGCTCGTCCTTGGAGTTCACCGACAACGTGTTCAAGAAGGCCGAGGACTACATCATGGGACGCGGGGAGGTCCAGGGCTACTACACCTCGGTGGGCGGCTGGCAGGGCGGCGAGATCAACACCGGCAACACCTTCGTCACCTTGAAGCCGCCGCGGCGGCGCCCGATCCTGCCCGGACACGGGAGGCCGCTCACCCAGCAGGAGCTGCAGGAGGAGGCGCGCAAGGACCTGAGCGCGATCCCCGGGGTCTCCAAGGCCATCATCATGGACTTGTCGACGGGAGGCGGCGGCGCCGACAGCGGGTTTCCCGTCGACTTCACCATCCAGGGCCGCGACTGGGACCAGCTCGCCGCCTTGAGCGAGAAGTTCCAGGAGCGGATGCGCGCGACGGGCCTCATGACCGACGTCAACTCGAACTACAAGCTGGGCATGCCCGAGGTCCAGATCTGGCCCGACCGGGTCGAGGCGGCGCGCCACGGGGTGAGCACGGTCTCGATCGCCAACGCCATCAACGCCACTTTGGGCGGCGTGAAGGCGGGGAAGTTCTCCGAGGGGGGGCACCGCTACGACATCCGCGTGCGCTTCCGGCCCGAGGACCGCACCGGGGCCCGCGACATCGAGAAGATCTGGGTGCGCAACAACCGCGGGCAGGTGCTGCCTCTGGCCAGCCTGGTCAAGGTCACGGAGAAGCGGACTCTTCTCACCATCACGCGCCAGAACCGCTCGCGCGCCATCAGCTTGACCGCCAACGTCGCCCCCGGCAAATCCCAGGCCGACGCCTTGGCCGCGGTGGAGCGGATCGGCAAGGAGCTCCTTCCCGAGGGCGTGAAGCTGGCCTTCTCCGGCACGGCGGAGACCTTCCAGGAGGCGTTCCTCGGCCTGTTCCTCGCGCTGATTCTGGGCGTGTTCGTGGCCTACATGGTGCTGGGCGCCCAGTTCAACAGCTTCGTCCATCCGGTCCTCGTGCTGCTGGCCCTGCCCTTCAGCGTGACGGGCGCGGTGCTGGCGCTGGTCATCGGGCGCCAGTCCCTCAACATGTTCAGCATGATCGGGATCGTGCTCCTGATGGGCATCGTCAAGAAGAACTCGATCCTGCTCGTCGACTTCACCAACGAGCAGCGCAAGCGCGGCCTGCCGGTAGACGACGCGCTCAAGCGCGCCTGCCCGATCCGCCTGCGGCCCATCCTGATGACCTCCGCGGCCACCATCGCCGCGGCGATCCCGCCGGCTTTGGCCTTGGGTCCCGGAGCCGAGACCCGCGTGCCCATGGCGCTGGTCATCATCGGCGGCGTCCTGGTCTCCACCTTGCTCACCTTGTTCGTGGTGCCCTGCGCCTACAGCCTCGCCGCGCGCCTGGAGAGCCACCGGCACGACGCCAAGCTCCGCGAGGCCTTGTCCGAGCTGGGAGAGCCGGTCCCGGACGACAAGGCGCCGGCGAGGTGAGCATGGAGAAAGACTTGAAAGCCGAGCAGGCGAGGACGCTCCGCGTCGGCCGCCTCAGCAGCCGCGCCAGCGCCATGGCGTCGTAGGGCGCCCGGACCTTGACGTCGTTGTCGAAGTAGACGAACGCGTCCTGGCCGCCCTTGGTCCAGGATTCGAGCTTGCGGGCCCAGCGCCGCAGCGCCGCCGGGGTGTAGCCGCTGACGTAGATCTTCGCGTCTCCGTGGAGGCGGGCATAGAAGAAATCGGCGGTCGACTCCTCGAGATACGGCCACTTCCCGGCGGTGTCGGCCGCGACCAGGGCGACGCCGCGCTCCCTCAATAGGCGCGGGAGGCGCTCGTCTTGGAACGTCGCGTTGCGGACCTCGAGGGCGTGGCGCAGCGGGGCGTCGTCCGGCGCCTCGAGCCACACCCGGCCCTTGAGCCAGGCGTCGTGCCTCCTCGCCATGCGGGCCGCCGCGCGCGTGTCGCGCGGCAGGAGGTCGAGGAAGCGCGACAAGACGTCCGGGTCGAACTTCAGGCTCGGCGGCAGCTGCCAAAGGATGGGCCCGAGCTTCGCGCCCAGGCGGAGGAGCCCCGACGCCAGAAAATTGGCGATGGGAGCCTTCACGTCCTTGAGGCGCTTGACGTGGGTGATGAAGCGCGGCGCCTTGACGGCGAAGGCGAAGTCCGCCGGCACGCGGTCGTGCCAGGAGGCGTAGCTCGCGGGCCGTTGAAGGGAATAGAACGTGCCGTTGATCTCGATCGAGTTGAGCTTGCTCGCCGCGTAGGAGAGCTCGTCGTCGTGGCGCAGGCCCTCGGGATAGAAGCCGCCGCGCCAGCCCTCGTAGGTCCAGCCGGAAATCCCGATGCGGTACATAGGATAGCGTAGCGCACGGCCGGCACGCGCTCCCAGCGCCGGGGCGTGACGAGCGCACGATGAATTTACAGTCGCCCGACTCGAAGTTTCCTAGTATTTCCAAGGCATGACCCGGTCGTTCATCGTCGGCGCGTCGGCGGGGCGCGCCCGGGCTCGCGTCTTCGTCCTTCACGTCGAGGACAATCCCGACGACGTGGAGCTGACCAAGATCGCCTTCAAGGAGATCCGGTTCCCCTACGAGATCGTCGTCCTCGACGACGGCGGGAAGGCATTGGACTTCCTGTTCGCCGCCGGGAAATTCAAGCGGCGCGACAAGCGCGACACGCCGGCGCTGATCCTCCTGGACCTGAACCTGCCCAAGGTGCACGGCTTGGAGGTCTTGAAGAGGCTCAAGGACGACCCGATCCTGAAGAACGTCCCGGTCGTCGCCTTGACCTCCTCCAATGAAAAGATGGACCGCAAACGCGCGGCCGCGCTCAGGACGAGCCTCTACATCCAAAAGCCCGTCAATTTCGACGATTTCATCGGCGTGACCGAGAAGATCGCGGAGCTCCTGGCGGCGCCCAAGCCGCGGAGCCTGAAGGGCGTCCCGGTCCTGCTCGTCGACGACAGCGAAGACGACGTCTTCTTCACCCGCCGGGCTTTCGAGGAGGCGGGTGTCGGGGAGTCCCTGCGGGTGGTGCCCAACGGGATCGACGCCCTGGCTTATTTGAGGAAGGAGGGGAGGTTCCGGACCGCCGCGACCCCGGCCGTCGTCCTCCTCGACCTGCACATGCCGCTGCGAAGCGGCTTCGAGGTGCTGCGGGAGCTCAAGGCCGATCCGGCTCTGCGGAAGATCCCCGTCATCGTCCTCACCGACTCGCAGCTGGACGCCGACGTGCTGAGGAACTACGACTGCCATCCGGACGCCTTCCTCCAGAAGCCCCTCGACGTCGCCAAGCTCCTGGAAGCGATGGCGGCGCTGCCGACCCCCTAGACGAGCGCCGGAGGAGGCCTAGGGGGTCGCCTGCTTTCGACGCGGATCGTCGCTCGGGTGGATGTACTGGATGCCCCACGGCCCGAGGGAGGCGAGCTGGAGGATGCCCCCGTCCTTGAAGTAGCCGAAGTGCTTGTGCCCCTTGGGGATCGAGAAGTAGCTGCCCGCCGGGTACGGCTTGAGGGCGGCCTCGTCCCAGGTCCCGCCCATTCCGAGATACAGCGTTCCCTCGAGGACGGTCACGCGCTCGACGCCCGGATGGGTGTGCGGCATGATCTTGTAGCCCGCGGGGGCCTTCAGCCGCAGGGCGAAGTAGCCCGTCTTGGCCGGGTCGCCCTCCAGCACGACGGCTTGCGCGCCGGCGGGCAGCCCGGCGGGAGCGGGGCCCCACGCCAGCTGGTCGGGCTTCGCCTCGATGAAGACCGCGCCGGACTTGGCGTCCGCCGGTCCCGCGAAAGCGTACGTCGCGACGCGGTGGCCAGCGAGGATGACGGCGAACAAAAGAGCGGCTCGATGCATGGACCCTCCTTGAGATGCGCCCCGGCAACTCTACCGAGATCGCGGCCGCGGGTCAATCGCGGAGATGTCGCGTCACAATAAATTGAGCGCGGCGGCATGGCGCGCCTTTTTTCGGGCGCGTTACCCTTTAATGGAGGTGGAATATCATGGCAATCGAACATGAGGTGCATAGGGAGAGGGGTGTCTTCGGTCACCGGACGCCGGACCACGTGGCCAACGTGCTGACCGGCGGCTACGTCGGCGAGGGGGTCGGGGGCTTGGCGTGCGCGGTGCTCTGCGTCCTCGGCTTGGCCGAGATCGTCCCGGGTCTCATGAACAGCATCGCCGCCATCGTGGCCGGGGCGACCTTGGCCTGGATCGGCGGCGCGGTCCTGTCGCAGTTCAACAAGGCCGTGATCGGCGCGAACTTCGGCTCGAGGCTGAGGATCGAGACGGGGACGCTGGCCCTGTGCGTGGGAGGAACGGCGGGGATAGTCCTGTCGATCCTGGCCCTGCTGGGAATCCATGCGGAGGTCCTGACGTCGATAACGGCGATCGTCTACGGGGCGGCCTTGCTGCTGGGAAGCTACGTGGCCTGCGGCATCGATATCGCCGTTCCCAGGTGGAAGCAGCGGCCCATCGAGACGTTCCCGGGCTCGCGGGCGGCGGCGTTGGGAATAGGAGTGCTGGCGGGGATAGGCGCGGCGGTGCTGGGGATCCTGGGCCTGGCCGGGATAGCCGTGGCGACGCTCAATCTCGTCGCGATCTTGAGCGTCGGCGGAGCGTTGATGCTGGCGGGGAGCGTGACGAGCGCGGAGTTCGTGAAGATGCTGTAGGGCGTCAGCCCTTCTTCTCGAGGGCCCGGCGCAGGCCCTCGCCGAGGGCGCCCATGGAGGGGGACTGCTCCTCCTGGCGGGCTTTCCAGCCCTCGGCTTCCGCGTCGCGGGGGAGGGCGAGCGAGATGCGGCGCTCGGCGAGCTTCACCTCGGCGATCTCCACCTGGAGCGCCTCGCCGGGCTTGCGCCGGGCGAGGTCGAAGGACGGGTCGTCCTCGAAGCGGGACTGGTGGAGGAGGCCGACGACTCCGGGCTCGAGCTGGACGAAGAGGCCGTAGGGCTCCTTGCGGGTGATCACGCCCTCGAGCACCTGCCCGGCGGCGTACTTGGCCCAGGGGTCGGCGGGCGCGGGGCCGGCGGGGGGCTTCTCGGTCGCCTGCTTGAGCGACAGCGAGAGCTTGAGCCGGCCCTCGACGGTCTCGCGCTTGAGGAGCTTGACCGCGACGCGCTGGCCCGCGCTCAGGAGGTCCGAGGGCGACTCGACGCGCGACCAGGCCAGCTCGGAGACGTGGGCCAGGCCCTCGACGCCCGGGACCAGCTCGATGAACGCGCCGAACTTCTCCAGGCGCGTCACCGTCCCCGAAACGACCGCCCCGTCCGGGGTGCTCTGGAGGAAGGCGGCCTGGACGCGGGCCTGCTCCTCCTCGAGGAGCTTGCGGCGGGAGAGGACGACGTTGCGGCCGTCCTCGGCGAACTCGGTGACGCGGAACACGAAAGTCTTGCCCACGAACTCGGCGCCGGTCTCGACGCGCTTGAGATCGAGCTGGCTGATGGGGCAGAAGGCGAGCTTGCCCCGCACCGAGACGCGCACGCCGCCCTTGCAGACCTCGGCGACGCGGCCTTCGACGGGGCGGCGCGCCTCGAAGGCCTCGCGCAGCTCGAGGGCGATGTTCTTGTCGGTGGGGTGGATGGAGAGGCGGATCTCGGAGGGGCGCACGGAGGTGACGTAGAGGTCGACCGAGTCGCCCGCCTTGAGCCCGGCGAGCTCGGCGGAGGCGACGAAGCCCTCCTTGGCCGGGGCGAGCGCCACGATGGCGTCCTCCGGACCGACCGAGAGGATCTCGGCGCGCACGCGCTCCGCGACCTCGAAGGTCTTTTCCGCCGCCTTCAGGGAGTCGCCCAGCAGGGCTTCGAAGTCTTCCTCGTTGTTCATGCGCCGACGAGGAATTTTAACAAAGTCTTTTCAGGAATGGTGGGCCGATTCGGGCTGGCGGGCGGCGACGCGGTCCAGGGCGGCGACGGCGGAGTCCCGCGCCGAGCGGAGCCCGTCGAGGAGCTGCTGGGCCAGGACCTTCGGCATCCACACCACGATGCTGTCGAGGTGGGTGTCCAAGCCGTGGAAGTCCGCGCCGGGAGCGCTCAGCAGGTGAAGCCCTTCCTTTCCGAGCTGCTCGATCCACTGCAGGTATTGGGCGACCCTCTGGTCGAGCCGGCGCTTGCCGTTTTCCGAGGTGGCGTGGCTGGGGCGGTAGACCTCGATGCCGTCCATCCCCAGGCGCAGAAGGTCCAGGGCCGCCTGGTCGCCGTCGGCTTCCGTCGCGCCGCGCACGGTGTAGGGGTGGTTCAGGAAGGCCTTGCCCCCGCCGGCGTGGATCGCCTCGAGCACTTCCCGCGCGTCCGGGTCCGCGCCGCCCGCGGAGCCGCCGATGTCGCCCTTGAGATAGGAGTTGAAGGCGTCGTCGACGTGCGCGATGAGCCCCTTGTCGACGAGGACGCGGGCGATGTGCGGAAGCTCGATGGTCCCGCCGTTGGCGTGCTGGGACTTGGCCGCGACCTCCTCGATGGTGATCCGGACGCCCTTCTCCTTGGGATCGTCCGAGGCCGCGAAGCGCGCGTTCAGATGCGCGACGATGGCCTGGGCGCGCTGGTAGCGCATGACGCGGACCCGCTCGACCAAGGCGACGAGCTTGGGCGCGGAGACGTCGATATCCAGGGCGCCGATGTGCGCGCCGTGCTGGGAGCTGAGCTCGGCGCCGGGATGGAACTCGATGGGATCGCCCGGGAACTTGGCGTTGATCTCGCGGACCTTTTCCCAGGCCTCGGGCACGCCGGCGAAGGTGTCGTGGTCGGTCAGGGCGAGGCTGCGCACGCCCTTGTCGTAGGCGGCCTGGACCACCGCCGCCGGGGTCATGGTCCCGTCCGAGTAGACGCTGTGCAGGTGCATGGTGACCCGTCCCGTCCAGTCCTCCTTGTTCCAGGACGACGGCAGCCAGGGCCGCAGGCGGTCGGGGATCGGCGCCGCCGCCGCGTCCGCGGCCGCGCGGTCGTCGGAGGGATGGCGGTTCTCGATGCGGACGCCGCCTTCCGGGCGCGCGTAG
>DATLOS010000607.1:0-2402 GCA_035536155.1 Elusimicrobiota bacterium | reverse complement strand
AGCCGCCTTGGTCCTCTACGCCGCCGCGACTTTCCAGCCCGGCGTTCCCGAAGCGGAACCCTCTTAGCCGGCGCCGCCTACTTGCTGCACCCCTCCCTGGATCATCTGCATGACCTGCAGGAAGACGCCGCTGATCTGGGGCTTGAACATCCTGCCGATCACGAGGATCACCCCGACGATCACGGCCAGCATCATCAGGTACTCGACGGTGTTTTGACCCCTGCGGTCCTTGAGCCTGCGGAAGAGCCTATCCATGACATGCCTCCTGGCGTCATGGAGTTGGACCGGGAGTGGCCCGTTTTTGTTCTCGGCTACTTGCCCGAGCCGACGGTCGAGGCCGCGCCCGAGATCATGCCCATGATCTGGTTGAAGACGGCGTTGATCTGCGGCTTGAAGGCCTTGCCGCTCAGCAGCAGCGCCAAGGCGACGAGCCCCGCGGCGAGCGCGAAGCCCAGCCGCTCGCGGCTCGGGGCGGGACGGCGCAGGGAGCGCTCCAGGCCCGCGGGCGCGGGAAGCCGTCCGTGGGCGCGGAAGGCCGTCTGGGCGCGCTTGATGCGGGCGAGCTCCTCGCGGCACTCGCCGCAGCTCTCGAGATGCGATTCCACGGCCGTTCGCCGCGGGGCCGGCAGCTCGCCGTCCAGGTAGGCGGAGAGGTCTTCCTTGTCGATGTCGTGGCTCATGAACGGGGCTCCAGGGCGCGGGCGAGCTCCAGGCGGGCGCGGTGCAAGCGCGACTTGACCGTGCCCATGGGGATGCCCAGTATTTCGACAATCTCCTGATAGCTCTTGTTCTCCAGCTCGCGCAGGACGAGGGCGGCGCGGTCCTCGGGGGCCAGGGCGGCGAGCGCCGCCTCGAGCGCGCGCCGGGACTCGTCGGCCTCCAGGGCGCCCTCCGGCCCGGGCTCGGCGAGCTTCGGGACCGAGCCTTCCTCGCCCAATGGGTCGAGGGACACCCGGCGCTCCCACCAGCGCCAGGAAGCGGAGGCGTTGCGGTTCTTCCAGGCGTTGACCGTGATGCGGAAGAGCCAGGTGTCGAGGGCGGCGTCTCCCCGGAACGCGGGCAGGCCCTTCAGAGCCTTGAGCATCGCGTCCTGGGCCAGATCCCAGGCGTCGGCGGGGTTGCCGGCCAGGCGCAGGGCCAAAGTATAGACCCGGTCCAGATGCGCCAGCAGCTCATCGGGCGTGGGCATGGTCCCTTGAAATCGGGCGCTTGTTGAGATACAATCTCAATAGTGAGCCCCAAGAAAAAGTGCCGCTACGCCTGCCATTGCCTCAAGGTCACGGAGGACGACGTGATCGAGGCGATCCGGGCGCATGAGCTGCGCGACGTCGAGGATATCACCCGATTCACCCAGGCCGGCGACGGCTGCACCGCCTGCCACCCGCTCCTGCAGAAGCTCTGCGAGACGGAAGCGAAGCTCGCCGACGCTACTTCGCCTCGCCCGAGCCCATCTGCTCCGCAAGATAGCTCGAAAGCCCTACCTGCTTGATCAGGCCCAGCTGGGCCTCCAGCCAGTCCACGTGCTCCTCGGAGTCGGTGAGGATGTGCTCCATGATCTCGCGGCTGCCGGCGTCCTTCTTCTCGATGGCGAGCTGGATCGCCTCGTTGTAGGTCTTGACCCCGTTCGTCTCCATCTTGAGGTCGTTCTCGAACTGCTGCTTGACGTCGGTGCCCACGCGGATGACGTCGTAGCGGGCGATCTCGGGGATCCCTTCTAGGAAAATGATGCGCTCGATGAGCTTGTCGGCGTGGCGCATCTCGCCGATCGACTCCTCGTGGTGCTTCTTGGCGAGCTTGTGGAAGCCCCAGTTCGCGCAGAGCTTGGCCTGGACGAAATACTGGTTGATGGCCGTGAGCTCGATGGTGAGCGCGCGGTTGAGCGCGTCGATGATCTTGGAATCCCCTTTCACGTGGCCTCCTGAAGAAGCAGAGACGTCAGCGTAGCAAATTCTTCGTGGGCTGCTGCAGGAACAGGTAGAGGTCCGCGGCCTCGCCGGCCTTGAGCTGGTCGCCGAAGCCGGGCATGGTGCCGCGGCCGTAGGCGGCGACGGAGAAGAACACGTCCTGCGGGACCGCGCGGCCCGCGAGGCGCGGGCCGGCGTCGCCCTGGCCCTGGAGGCCGTGGCAGTTGGCGCAGAGGCGCGCGAAGACCCTTGCTCCTCTTTGCGCGTCGCCCCGCGGCGCGGCGGCCGAGTAGCGGGCCGCGGCGCGCGCGTAGTCGAGCGGCTGGGTGGGGGGGACCGCGACCTTGGCCGAGAGCTTGGCGAGATACTCGACGATGCGCGGCTCCTCCTCCGCGGAGACCACGGCGCCGAAGCTCCGCATCTTGGCGACGGTCTTGGCCCAGCCCTCGCGCGGCAGCCGCTGGCTGTTGATCAGGCCGGCGGTGTGGCAGACGAGGC
>DATLOS010000606.1:0-2258 GCA_035536155.1 Elusimicrobiota bacterium | reverse complement strand
GCCCGAGATCATCACGCCGACCTTCCTGTCCCCGACGTTCGCGGAGGCGGCGAGCCTGCCCGCCCGCGAGCCCCGGCGGAGCTCGTAGACTCCGCCGCCCAAGGCCCAGACGTCCTCCCCCGGCACCGCGTCGAGATCCTGTAGGGGCGGAGACTTCTCCAGCTCCCGCTGCGCCGCCGTCCCGGAGGCGCCGAGGGTGCCCTTCTGCTTCTCCAACGCGGCCTTGATCGCTCTCAGCCAGCGCTCCGTGTGGCCGGCGCGCCCCACGTTGCGCACGAAATCGATCGTGGCTTGGTCCGATGACGGCCTCCAGCCCGCCGCCCGGGACATGGAGCCCAGGAGCGCGATCGCGCGCAGCCGCAAGGCGTCGTCCGCCGTCCCGCTCAAGAGGGCGATGACCTCGTCGACGGCGCCCTGGTAGAAGGGATGGTTCAAGTGCCCCTTGCGGTTGGCGCCCTCGGAGTGGGAGAGGAGCGCCTCGACGGCCGCCAGGCGCACCGCGGGGTCCTTGCTGTTGAGGAGGAGCCGCATCCCCTCGATGGTCCCGCCCCCCGCTTCGCCGATGTCCGCGTGGGAAAACGCCTGCAGGAGGGCGACCGTGCGCCCGGGGATCTTCTCCGATTCTTGGAGAAGTTCCCGGACCGACTGCCCCGCCTCGACGGTGGGCATTCGCGCCAGCCCGACGGCCGCCTCCCGCCAGGTCTCGCCCTCCGGACTTCGGGCTTCCTTCGCCAGCGCCTTCCGGAGCGGCTCGGCCCAGCGCGTCGACGCAGCGCCGCGCCCCAGGGACCCGAGGAGCTTCACCGTCTCCAGGCGCTCGGCGACGGGCATCGCCTTGGCGAGGAGCTCCATCGCCGGGTCCGCCGCTCCCGCGAGCAGGACCCCGTTGGGCCCGCCCGCGGCGTTGGCGCCCTCCGATTGGCTGAGCAAGGTCCGCACGAGCTCCGGGCGAAGCTCGCCGTCCGCGCTCGCGAGGAGGCCGCAGAGACGCGCGAGCGCCTGCGGCCCCGCCGGCCCGACGTTGCCGTAGGAGAGCGCGCGCACGAGGAGGAGCAGTCCGGGCCGCCCGGGCTCGAGGAGCGCCGCGAGGGCCGCCGGCCCGCCGGGCAGCCCGGCCAGGCGCTTGGCCAGCTCCGCGACCTTGTCGCCATCTCCGCCCGCCATGGATTCCGCGAGCGCGCTCGCGGCGGCCGGGACCGAGACGTCCCGCGGCGGCGGAGCGACGACCGCAGGAGCGGGAGCCGGTCCATTCGCGGGAGACTCGGGCCTAGGCTCGGACGACGGCGCCGCGGACGGGCCCGGCGGCGCCGTCCCGGGCGGGAGAGCGGACGGAGGGGGCGCGGGCGGCGCGCCGGCTCGCGGGGAAGGGCCGCCCGCCGGCTTCGAGGCCGCTTCGGGCGCGCCCGCCGATCCGCCCCCGCCGCCCGACGGCTCGAGCCGCGGCGCGCCGCAGCCTCCGCTCGCCCGGAAGGCGTAAGCCCTCCCATTCGCGGGGTCCACCAGCTCGCCCCGCGCTCCGCGCCGCGGGATCAGCAGGCGCCGCTCCCGCCCGACTTGCAAGGTCCGCGCGCCGCCGAGGTCCATGGCCTGGGAGCTCCCCAAGCGGTGGGCCAATCCCTCGTCGTCGGGGCGCGAGTAGTAGGTCCCGTCGTCCTCCGGCGCGCCGGCGGGGCCTCGGTAGAAGAGCACCGTGGAGCTTCCGTCCCCCCCGGGCACGCTCACTTCCCAGCCGACTTGGCTGCCGGCGTCGCGCTGCGAGCGGTAGGCGAACACCAGACCCCGGCGCATGCCGTAGCCGGGACGGCGCCGGAAGTCGAGGGTGTCCGGCGGCGCGGCGGGCGCGGCAGGCTCGGGCGGGGACTCGCCTCCCGACGCGTCGGGGTGCACGACGCTCACGAACTGCTCCGACTCCACGCGCAGCTCCTCGAGCGGGCCCGCCCCGTCGCGGCGCAGCAGGCGGACGGCTCCGCGCGAGCTGGCGACCGCGAAGACCATCGCCCCGGGCCAGCCCCGGCCCGAGCCGCGGGCGGCGAGCACGACGCTGTCGGGGCGGTAGGCGCCGTCCGTCCAGAACGCCGGGAAGTAGCGCAGCCAGGCGGGGCCCAGGCCGGCGACGTCCACGGGGGTCTCCAGGGAGACCTCGTCGCCGCGCCCCCGGACGACGCGCGGCGAACGCCCGGCGGCGAACATGCCCCGTCCCGCCAGCAGCCGGAACAGAGGCGTGTCGGCGTCGGCCTCCGCCGGAAGCTCGCGCAGGA
>DATLOS010000605.1:0-2561 GCA_035536155.1 Elusimicrobiota bacterium | reverse complement strand
GTCGAGGGCTTCCGCTGGGCTCTCCTCGGCAGCCCGCTCCTTCTTCACACCGTGGCGGTCTCCTCCGCCACGTCCCTTCTATGCCTGGTTTTCGCGCTCGCCTACTTCCAGCACGCGGAGAGCAAGTTCGCCGACGTGGTATGAGCACGGCCATCCGCGCTTCCTCGCTGGGCAAGCGCTACGCGCTCGAGCCGGCAGCCCCTTACCAGACCCTTCGGGAGTCCATCTCCTCCTTCCTGAGGAAGCCGCCGCCGAGGAGCGAGTCCGCCGTATGGGCCTTGAAGGAGGTCTCCTTCGAGATCGAGCGGGGCGACGTCGTCGGCATCGTGGGCCACAACGGCGCGGGCAAGAGCACTCTCTTGAAGATCCTCTCCCGCATCACGCCTCCGACGGAGGGCTTCGCGGAGGTCCGCGGACGCGTGGGCTCGCTCCTCGAGATCGGGACCGGCTTCCATCCGGAGCTCTCGGGCCGCGACAACGTCTTCTTGTACGGCGCCATCCTGGGCATGAAGCGGGCGGAGGTCTCGTCGAAATTCCGGCAGATCGTGGAATTCTCCGGAGTCGAGAAGTTTCTCGACACGCCGATGAAGTCCTACTCGAGCGGGATGCAGACACGCCTCGCCTTCTCCATCGCCGCGCACCTGGAGCCCGACATCCTGCTGGTGGACGAGGTCCTGGCCGTCGGGGACGCGGAGTTCCAGAAGCGCTGCCTGGGGAAGATGGAGGGCGTGACCCGCGAGGGGCGCACCGTCCTCTTCGTGAGCCACAACCTCAATCACCTGCGCCGCATCTGCAAGACCGGCCTCTGGCTCAACGGAGGCCGCGCCGCGATGCAAGGCTCCATCGGAGAGATCGCCAACGCCTACCAAGCCAGCGTGCTAAAGCAGGCCGCCGAGCCGGAGAACGCCGCGCGGTCTCCCGAGGGCTTTCTCTCCTGGCGCCGGGTGGGCGACGGGGACGCCGACCCGCACGCCCTCTCCAATGCCGCTCCTTCCGCGATCGAGGTCCTCATCCTTTTGCGCAAGCCCATCGTGAACGCCATGATAAGGCTCGAGCTGCGCAACCTCGACGACGTGGTCTTGGGCAGCTGGGGCCGCTTCGGCGTCTCGCTCGAGCCCGGGACCTACCGCTGCGGATACCGGTTTCCCGCTCTGCCCCTTCATGCGGGCAGCTACAGCTGGTTCCTGACCATCTGGTCCGGGGCCCGGAAGGTCGAGGCGCGTCAACTCCTTCCTCAGCTCGCCGTCTCCGCGCCGGAGCAGACCGAAGCCTCCCTCGACCGGGGAGGCGCCCTGGATCTGCCTTGCTCGATGACCATCGACCGGGATTGAGCCGGCACCGCATGCGCATCGCCTTCGTGTCGCCGTTCTTGTTTCGATGCCTCCGCGGGATCGAGCGCTGGACGGTCGAGCTCTGCCGGGCGCTGAGCCGGTCCGAGCCGTCCTGCGAGATCGACGTCTTGACCTGGAAGGACGAGCGCGCGTGGCCCTGGGGGGAGCTGCCGGCGAACGTCCGCCTCCACCCCGTGGCGCTTCCGCGCTATTTCGAAGCCTGCTTCGCGGGCCTGGCCTACGCCCGCCTGCTGCGCCGCCTCCAACCGGACGTCTTGAACCTGTGCTTCACCTGGAACGGCGAGGATCTCGCGCTGCGCCTCCTGCCCCGCCTGCGATCAAAGGTCAATCTCGTGCTGCACTATCCCGCCGCCCAGGTGCCCCATCGCTACGAGCAGCTCCGGCGCAGCCGAGCGGCCGCGGTCGCCGCGCATGTCATCGCGCAGACCCCCTCGGTGGCCGGCGACGCGGAGCGCTGGCTCTCCCGCCGCGCGGACGTCATCCCCAACGGGGTGGACCTCGAGAGATTCCGGCCCGGCGCCGGGCGCTCCAAGGCGCGCGAGCGCCTGAAGCTCCCGCCCGGCGGTCCCGTCCTGCTGACGACGGCCGCGCTGGAGCGGCGCAAAGGCGTCCATCGGGCCCTGGACGCTCTCCCCGCGCTGTTGAAGGCCCATCCCGATCTGACCTATCTCGTGGCCGGCGAGGGGCCCGAGCGCGCCTCGTTAGCCGAGCAGGCGAAGCGCCTCGGGCTGGGAGATTCGGTCCGCCTGCTCGGCGCGATCGACGACGTCGTTCCTCTATATCAAGCGGCCGACGTCTTCCTTCTCCTCTCGAAGGGAGAGTCCTTTCCGCTCGCCGCCGTCGAGGCGATGGCGTGCGGCCTCCCCATCGTCGCCGCTCGCCGAGAGCCTTTCGGGGAGATCCTCCCGCCGGGCGGGTGCGTCCTGGTCGACGAGGAGAACCCCTCCGAGATCTCGGCCGCCCTCGCGGCTCTGCTCCTGGGCCGCGACCGCCGCGCGGGCATGGGGGAAGAGAACCGCCGCCGCGCCGAGGCGAGATATTCCTGGGACTCCGTCGCCGCGGCGTACCTGCGCGTCTTCGAGGAGGAGCTGGGATCCCCGAAGGAGAGCCGCCCGTGAGGTTCTCGGTGCTTATCTGCACCTATAACCGGGCCGACCTGCTCGCGCAGGCTTTGACCGCGCTGATCGATCGCACGACGGAGAAGCCCGA
>DATLOS010000604.1:0-7486 GCA_035536155.1 Elusimicrobiota bacterium | reverse complement strand
TCGCCCGCGCCGCCTGCATCAACGTCTCGACCGCGTGGCAGAATAGCCCCTTCGCCGCGCAGTCGGGCTCTTTCACCGCGGAATTCGACGCGACCCCCGGCATGGCGAAGATGGACGGCGTCGCGGGCTTGTCCAACGGCGCGGCCACGGGCTACCCGAGCCTGGCCGCGATCGTCCGCTTCAACAACACGGGCACCATCGACGCCCGCAACGGCGGCGCCTACGCGGCGGCCTCTTCCATCCCCTATAGCGCGGGCACGGCCTATCACTTCCGGCTGGCGGTGAACGTGACGGCGCGTACCTACAGCGCCTACGTGCGCTCGGGCTCGGCGGCCGAGCAGCTCATCGGCGCCAACTACGCCTTTCGCAGCGAGCAGGCGACGGCGAGCTCCTTGAATAACCTCGGCGCCGCCACGACCTCGGGCGGCGAGAGCGTCTGCAACCTGACGGTCGCGGCGCAGGCGGCGCCCGACACCACGCCGCCCACGATCGCCGGCGTGACGAGCTCCGGGGTGACCTCGGCCGCGGCGGCCATCGCCTGGACGACCAACGAGCCTTCCGATTCGCAGGTGGAATACGGGCCGACCACGAGCTACGGAAGCGCGATCCCGCTCGACGGCGCTCTGGTCACGGCGCATTCGCAGTCCTTGAGCGGCTTGCAGGCGTCCACGCTCTACCATTACCGAGTGAAGTCCAAGGACGCCGCGGGCAACCTCGCGACGTCGCCCGACTTCACCTTCACGACGCTCGCTCCGCCTGTCGCGGCCGGCTGCGTGAGCAGCGCGGGGACGTGGCAGAACCTGCCCTTCACCTCGATGGCCGGAAGCTTCGAGGCGCAATTCGACGCGACGCCGGGCGCGGCCAACATGGACGGCGTGGCCGGCCTGTCGAACGGCCCGGCCTCCGGCTACCCGAGCCTGGCCGCCATCGTCCGCTTCAACAACACGGGCACGATCGACGCCCGCAACGGGGCGTCCTACGCCGCGGCGTCCGCGATCCCGTACAGCGCCGGCACGACGTATCACTTCCGCCTGGACGTGAACGTCCCGGCCCACACCTACAGCGCCTACGTCAAATCCGGCTCGTCGGCCGAGCAGCTCATCGGCGCGAACTACGCCTTCCGCGCCGAGCAGGCGACGGTCGCGTCCCTGAGCAGCCTCGGCGTCGACACGAGCGCGGGCAGCGAGGGCGTCTGCAGCCTGGCGGTCGCGGCGCAAGCGACGCCTACGCCTACGCCGACCCCGCCCCCGCCGACCTCCTCGGGGACCGACAAGTTCGGCGTCAAGGAGATCTACGCCACGACCGGGGGCGGCAAGGAGTGGTTCAACAAGTGGGACAACGGGGTCGCCCGGACGTTCGGCTGGGGCGACGACCCGCAGGACCCGTGGTTCCACGGCAAGGGCGACGCCACCTACGCGATCGACGGCAAGGGGCTGTTCCGGATCTCGGGAAGCGTGCCCCGGATGTATATCTACGACCCGACCCTGGCGGCGAGCTGGCGCAACGTCGAGATGACGGTCTACGCGATGCGCGTCTCGGACTCGGGCACGCCCTGGGGCGGCATCGAGGGCGTCGCGCGCACCAACCACATGGCCGACACCACGAACCTCTGCGACACGCGCGGCAACGACGCGCGCTTCCGCTACGACGGCCACATCGACTTCGAGAAGGAGACGAGCCACCCGAACTCCGTGGCGGTTCAGAACAAGTCCTACTTCTCCGGCGGCCTGCCCTACAACCAGTGGATCGGCTACAAGCTCGTGGTCTACGACCTGGCCAACGGCGACGTGAAGCTGGAGAACTACATGGACCTGACCGACGGCGCCAACGGCGGCACCTGGGTCAAGGTCAACGAGCTCGAGGACACCGGCAAGAACTTCGGCGTGGGCGGAGTCGCCTGCAAGACGGGCATCGACCCGGCGCTGCGGCTGACCGACAGCGACGCGCGGCCCGGGACCGAGACCGGCAAGCCGAACCAGACCGTCTACTGGCGCAGCGACAACGTCGGCACCAACGGCCTGCTCTACAAGAAGATGAGCGTCCGGGAGATCAACCCGGCCGGGATCTAGCCCAGGTGCTCGTGAAAGGTCTCCTTGGCCCAGGCGATGTTCGTGCCGGCGGCGGCCATGCTGGCGATGACCATGGCCTCGGCGATCTCCCGGTCGGTGGCGCCGCACTCGTTCTTTAGGCGGCCGAGCACCGCGTCGACGCAGTGGCGGCAGCGCTGCAGGGAGACGCAGGCCAGATGGATGAGCGCGCGGGTCTTCGGATCAAGCGTCCCGTTCTTGTAGACGGCGTCGCGCAGGCCGCTCATGGCCTGGGCGCCTTCGGGCCAGGCCTCGGCCAGCCAGGATTTCGCCGGAACCGCCGCCGGCTTCTCGGTCTTCTCGTGCTTGCGCATGGTTCCTCCGTTAGCGTCCGGTGCTGCCGAAGCCCTTCGCGCCGCGCGCGGTCGGGGCGTGCCCGTCGACTTCCTTGACCGCGGGAACGGCGATGGGAACGATCAGGAGTTGGCCGATGCGCTCCCCTTTCTTGATCGCCTGCGGCTCGCGGGAGATGTTCCAGAGCACCACGCCCAGCTCGCCGCGGTAGCCGGCGTCGATCACGCCGCCGGCGGTCTTCAAGCCCCGCCGCGCCATCGAGGAGCGGTCGGCCACCAGGCCGACGTGGCCCGCGGGCACCGCGACGGCGACCCCGGTCTTGACGGTCGCGCCGGCGCCGGGCGCCAGCTCCGAGTCCTCCAGGGAATAGAGGTCGAGCCCCGCGTCGTCGGCGTGCGCCCGCGTGGGAAGAGTGGCGTGCGGCTCCAATCGGCGGATCTCGATGACGTCGGCGTCGTGTCGCATGGTCCCTCGCGCGCCCCTGGAAATAAGGGGCCGCGTAGATGATACCAATAACGAGGGACGGCCTAGAACTCGAGGTCCCGCTGCTCGAACTCGGCGCAGGCCGGGCGCCCGAGCACGCTCGAGCCCAGCGGCTCCCGATCCAAGCCGCAGTGATAGGAAACCGCGCCGCCGGAGGCGCGGCCCGTCCGTAGCCAGAAGCACTCCGCGCAGTAGTTCGCGCTCATGAGCCGGTCACCAAGATCACGCCCGAAGACAGGCGGGCGACCCCGAAGCGGCCGTGCCGATGCCCCTGCGGGCCGGGGTCGAAGCGGACGACCCGGGTGGGCTTGCGTCCCCCGTCCAACCGAACGGCGCATATCTGACGGCGATCCGGCGTCTTCATGGTGGCGCTCCTTCGGGCCCTCGTCCGCGAGACCCGCGAACGCCCATCACGCAACGAAGAGGCCTAGAAGAGCTCGAGCTGCGGCCCCGCCGGCCGGCGGAAGGCGGCGGTGGAGAGCTCCGGGCCGCGCTCGGACATGCCGGCCTTGCGCCGGGCCAGCTTGAAGAGGGCGGAGATCTCCTGCGCGATCGGGCCTTCGCCGCGCATGCGCTTTCCGAAGCGCGGGTCGTTGAGCCGGCCTCCGCGCATCTCGCCCAGCTGCGACAGGACCTTCTTCTTGCGCGCGGGGTAGTGGCGCTCGAGCCACGACGAGAAGATCCCCTCCACCCCGAGCGGCAGCCGCAGCAGCACGTAGCTCGCGAAACGCGCTCCCGCCCCCGCCGCGGCCTTGAGGAGCGCCGGCAGCTCGTGGTCGGTGAGGCCCGGGACGACCGGCGCGGTCATCACGCCCACGTTCACCCCGGCCTTGGCCAAGGTCTCGATCGCCTCGAGGCGCAGGCCCGGGCGCGAGGCGCGCGGCTCCATGCGCCGGGCGAGCTCCGCGTCCAGCGTGGTCAAGGAGACGAACACCGCCGCGGCCCGGTGGCGGGAGAGCTCGGAGAGGAGATCGGCGTCGCGCGCGACCAGGGCGTTCTTGGTCACGATCGCCACGGGGTTGAGGAACTCGGCGAACACCTCGAGGCAGGCGCGGGCGATCCTCAAGCGGCGCTCGACCGGCTGGTAGGCGTCCGTAACCCCGCTCATCGAGACCATGGCCGGCTCCCACTTGGGGTCCAGGAAGCGCTTGCGCAGGAGCGCCGCGGCGTCGGTCTTAACCATGATGCGAGTCTCGAAGTCGAGGCCCGCGGAGAAGCCCAGGTACTCGTGGAAAGGCCGCGCGTAGCAGTAGCTGCAGCCGTGCTCGCAGCCGCGGTAGGGGTTGAGGCCCCAATCGAAAGGGACGTCCGGGCTGTCGTTTCGCGAGAGGATGTCGCGCGTCGAGTCCTTATAGAAGCGCGTCTCGGGCGCCGGCCGCTCCTCCGGCGGGCAGTCGGGATCGGGCTCCACGATCACCGGCTCGAAGCGGTTGGGAGGGTTGTCGACGGCGCCTCTGCCTCGGGGGGAGTCCACGACTGGAATGATACCAGGGAACGGCTCCCAATGGCGTGCTTCCGGACCGAATTGCTACAATGAGTTTATGCCTCCGGTCCAGATCCGAGCCATCGCCGCTGACGGCCCGAAAAAGCGCCCCACCGCTGGCGAGATCCGCGTCCGCATCGCTCTCGACGACGGCAGCGAGACCGCGGTCCTGGCCAGCACCCCGGAGCGGCCGCGCCTGTGGGTGGAGGAGGGCGGCGGCTTCTCCTTCGGCAAGCCGGCGCTCTACCTCCTGGACCTCAGCGAGGCCTCCATCCAGGCGGGCGCGCGGGCCCTCGCCTCCGACCTCGGCGGCTACTGGCTGCGCTACTACAACGCCTTGGGCCGGGGCCCGGCCGGCAAGAAGCCGGCCAAGGTCGTGCCGGTCGACACCGTCCACCTGGCCACGCCCGAGCCCGCCTCCGGCGCGCCGGCGCGCTCCGCCGTGGTCGAGGTCAAGCTCAAGGACGGGCGTCTCTTCTCTCTCCTCGCCGCCACGCCCGCGTGCTTCGAGCAATCCCTGGCCGCCTCGGGCCTGCGCTTCTACTTCGGCCCCTGCCCGCTCTTCCTGCGCGACATCCAGCTCGAGCTCGCCCGCCGCGCCGTGGAGGAGATGTCCTCGCACGGCGACCGCTGGCTCTGCGCCTACGACACGCCCCGCCGGACCCTGCCGGACGTCCTGACCGAGTTCCGCTCCCGCCACGCGTAAGCGCCGCCCAAGGGCCCGCGCGGCCTAGGCTCAATTCCTCGGGCCTCCTCCTACTAAAGTCCCACGATCCTCGCGCGCCGGAAGTCTAGAATCCCGCGCATGAGAACGCTCCATCGCCTAGCCGCGCCGCTTTCCCTCGCCTTGATCCTCGCCCCCGAGGCCCCCGCGTGGGCGGCCGTGCTTCAAGGGCGCGCCGCCGCCGGAACGCCCGCGGCCGTCCCCACGTTCGCGCCCGCTTTTGGAGCGCCCGCCGGGGCCTTCGCCCTGCCCACGGAGCTCTCGCTCACGACGCTCTCCGCCCGGACCGCGGAGCCGTCCGTCTCCGCGCCGACGGACGCGACCAGCGCGGCACCTATACTGGGTGCCGCACCCCGTATTGGTGCGGCGCCAGCCGCGCTCGAGCCGGCGACGCCCGTCGCCGTCGAAATGGCGGCGGCACCTATACTGGGTGCCGCACCCCGTATTGGTGCGGCCGCGCCCGCGGCGCTAGGGCCGGCGAGCGCCCCCGCCTCCGCGCTCCCCTCCCCCGCCCGCGCCCTTGGCGCCGTCGCGCCCAGCGGCCTGCCCGCCGCGCTGGACGCCTTCTTCGACTCCTCCCGCGGGCGGGCTGGCGCCGAAGATCGGCCCGGCGTCCCGGTCTCGGGCGACGCCCGCGGGCCGGCCCTCGCCGCGCTGGCGGCACCCGAAGCGCGGGTCCTGGCGGTGGTCGGCTCCCACGACGACGGCGAGCGCAGGCGCCTCTCCCTGCGGGTGTACGAGGCCTCCATCCCCCGCCCCGCCTCGGGCTGGCGCGCGGCGGCGGGCGCGGCCCGGATCGCCTTGGGCTTCGCCGCGCTCGGCTACCTCGTCTGGGTCGGGCCGTTGGCGGGGCCGCTGTGGGCGCTCGCCGCGCACGTCGGGGCCCCCGCCGGGCTGGCCGCGCTCAACGCGGCGCCGTGGCTCATGTTCCTGCGCGGCGTTCTCGCGGTCGAGACGGTCGGCTACGCCTACCACCGATTCTTCCAGCACGTGGGCTTCATGACCCGGACCGTCCAGCTCATCCGGCGCAACCAGAAGTTCCACTGGATCCACCACATGATCATCTATCCGATCGGCCGGCTCTACCGGCGCGACCGGGCCTACGTGCCGGCCGAGACTCCCCCGCCGTGGGTGCAGCGCCTGAGAGGGCCCGCCGCCCTGCTCAAGCCGCTCGTCGAGCAGGGCCTGAGCTGGGTGGTGCCCGCCCTGCTGGCCCAGACCCTCGCCTTCGCCGTATTCGGCTTCAGCTGGGGCGCGCTGGCCTTCGTGGCCGCCATCGCCTTCCACGCGAAGCTGCTCGACTACGTCCACTCGCGCTTCCACGAGGTGCGCCATCTCTGGACGGGCTGGCGCTATTTCCAGTGGCTCGAGGACATCCACCTCCTCCACCACTGGGACCAGCGCTTCAACTTCACCATCCTGGTGCCGCTCATGGACATGCTCTTCGGCACCTGGTCCTCCCCCCGCTCCCACCGCGCCGAGATAGCGGCCTCGAAGGAGGACGCCCTCCTCACCGTCTCCGACTTCATCAACTGGCGCTACCTCCTCACCGAGGCGACGCCGGCCGAGCGGGCCGCGTTCATCTCCAACGCCAAGGCCCACGCGGACTCCATGAACAAGGTCGCCCGGCTCCTCGAAACCCTCGACTGGCGCATCGCGGACCGCCCGGAGGACGCCGAGGCGCGGGAGCTGAGGGCGCGGGCCCTCGCCCTCCTTGGGGAGATCGACCGCCCGCTCGCGCGCGAGCTGCTGGCCCGCTACCGCTAGGGGTTGGTATGATACGCCCATGCCGCTCGGCACCTTCCACGACTGGCTGAACCTGGCCCTGCGCTGGTTCCACGTCGTCGCCGCCATCGCCTGGATCGGCCAGACCTACCTCTTCAACTGGTTCGAGGCCAACCTCGAGCCGGACAAGGACGACGGCCCCAACATCGCCGGCCGCCTGTGGATGGTGCACGGCGGCGGCTTCTACCTGGTCGAGAAGCAGAAGGCCGTCGCCCTCATGCCCCGCACCCTCCACTGGTTCAAGTGGGAGACCATGCTGACCTGGCTGAGCGGATTTCTCCTGCTCGTCTCGATGTACTACGCCGGGCACCTGATGCTCGACTTCGAGTCGACCCTGGGCGAGCGCCTGGCCGTGGCGGTGAGCGTCGGCGTCCTCGCCGCCGGCTACGGGGCCTACCGCCTGGTGTGGCGGATCTTCGGAGAAAGCGAGCTCCCCGGCGCCGCGGTGTGCCTGGCCCTCCTCGTCGGGACGGCATGGGGGCTGGGCCACGTCCTCACCAGCCGCGCCGTGTACCTGCACCTGGGCGCCATGATGGCGACGATCATGACCGCCAACGTCTGGCTCACCATCTTGCCCAACCAGAGGAAGATGTTGGCCGCCGTCGAGGGCGGCGGCAAGGCCGACATGCG
>DATLOS010000603.1:0-2906 GCA_035536155.1 Elusimicrobiota bacterium | reverse complement strand
TCTTGCCCTCGGTGTCGCGCCAGAGCTCCGGCCCCGTGCTCAGGTAGTGCGACTTGGGGTTCTCCGGGTTCTCGTACTGGTTCGGGTAGTAGGCGTTGGGAATCTCCTTGGCCAGCGTCTTGGCCACGGAGTAGTAGGAGCGCGGGTCCTCGGGCTCCACCGCGGTGGGGCAGACGATGACCTCCGCGCCCAAGGCCTTGAGGAAGTTGATCTTCTCGCGCGACTGCTTGTCGGTGATGGTGAAGATGAGCTTGTAGCCGCGCAGGGCCGCGACCAGCGCCAGGCCGATGCCGGTGTTGCCGGAGGTGCCCTCGATGATGGTCCCGCCGGGCTTGAGCTTGCCCCGGCGCTCGGCGTCCTCGATCATGCCCAAGGCGATGCGGTCCTTGACCGAGCCGCCGGGGTTGAAGAACTCGGCCTTGACGTAGATCTGCGGGGCCAAGCCCTGGGCCATCTTGCCCAGCCGGATCATCGGGGTGTTTCCGATCGTCTGCAGGATGTTGTCGTATCTCATCTATATCTCCCTTCGGCTGGTCAGAGCGCAGGAAAGCGTCTGCTCGTCCAAGTACTCCAGGTCGCCCCCCATGGGGACTCCCTGGGCGATGCGGGTGAGCTTCACCGGCTGGTCCTTCAGAAGCGAGGCCAGGTAGTGCGCCGTCGCCTCCCCGTCGGTGTCCGGGTCTGTGGCCAAAATGACCTCACGCACGCCACCCGCCCGGACCCGGGCCAGGAGCTCGGCGGCGCGGATGGTCTCCGGCCCGGCGCCGCGCAGCGGGGAGAGCTGACCGTGGAGGACGTGGTAGAGCCCCTTGAAGCTGCGGGAGCGCTCGATGGCCACCACGTCCGCGGGCTGCTCCACCACGCACAGGACGCCCGTGTCCCGGCTCGGGTCCTCGCAGATGCCGCAGCGCTCGGACTCCGCGTAGTTCAGGCACACCTGGCAGCTGCGGATCCGGGCGCGGGCCTCGCGGATGGCCGTGGCCAAGGCGTCGGCCTCGGAGGAGGGCGCGCGCAGGAGGTGAACCGCGAGGCGCTCCGCCTGCTTGGGGCCGATACCGGGCAGGCGCTTGAGGCTGACGATCAGCTTGTCGAAGGCTTTCACGCGCCCTTGCGGGTGGGCTTCACCCGGCCGCCGAAGACGCCCAGCACCTTCTTGACGGCGGGGTCGTCGGCCGGGTCATCGGCCGAGGCGTCCACCCAGGTGGCGGCCGGCTCGGGGGCGGCGCCGGGCGCCTTGGGGGCCAGCTCGAAGGCGAGAGAGACGGGGCGTCCGGCCGCGGAGGAGAGCTCGGCCTCGATCGCGGCCTGGGAGGCCTTGGCCCGGTCCATGTTGAAGCTCTGGGAGAACAGGAGCCGCCACGGACCCGAGGAGGACTCGGCCAGGCGGCTGCCCGCCAGAATCGCGGTGAGCGATGGCTTGGTCTCGGCCAGGCGGGCCAAAGCGCGCTGCCACACCGGGCCGGAGTCCTCATTCTTGGCAACCGGGGTCGGGGCGGGCGTGGGCGTGGGCGCCGCCGCCTTTGGCGCGACAGGAGCTGGCGGAATTGTAGACACTTTGTCAACAACCGCGCCGCCCGTCGGAAGCCCCTGTTCCAGGGCCTCGAGGCGCCGCACCCAGTCGCCCAGGTCCTGCGCGGACTCCAGCATCCCGTAGAGCCCCAGCTCGAAGGCGATCTGGGGCGTGTCGGAGAAGCGCATGTCCTCTAGGGCGCGGTTGACCCGGCGGATCAGGAAAGAGAAGGCCTCGGCCCCGCGGCCCTTGGCCAAAGCCGCCCAGTCCTCATCGAGCCCCTCGCCCACGCCCAGCGCGGCGCGGTAGAGGCCCTCCAGGCGCTCGCGGAAATCGCGCAGAAGCTGCCCCGGGTCGAAGCCCTCCTCGACCGATTGGGCGATCCATTGGGATAGGGCCCGCGCGTCCTTGGCCAGGACCGCGCCCGCGATCCCCAGGAGGAACTCCTCGGGCATGGTGCCCATGAGCTCGCGCACCGAGGCCGCGGTCACCTTCCCGCCCCCGTAGGCCGCGGCCTGGTCGAAAAGGCTCACCGCGTCGCGCAGGCCGCCCCCCGCGGCCCGGGCCAGCAGCTCGAGGGCCGCCGGCTCGGCCGTCGCCTTCTCCAGCCTGGCCAGCTTCTTCAAGTGCTCCACCAGGACCGGCCGGGGGATGGGGCGGAAGCGGAAGCGCTGGCAGCGGGAGACGATGGTGGCCGGAATCTTGGAGAGCTCGGTTGTGGCCAAAATGAACACAACGTGCGGGGGCGGCTCCTCCAGGGTCTTGAGCAGGGCGTTGAAGGAGCTCGTGGTGAGCATGTGAACCTCGTCCACGATGAAGATCTTGGAGCGGTCCCGGCTGGGCGCCAGGGAGACGGTCTCGATGATCATCTCCCGGACCTTGTCCACCTGGGTGTTGCTCGCGGCGTCGAGCTCCAGGACGTCGATGGAGTTGCCCGCGGCGATCTCCTCGCAGGCCGGGCACTCCAGGCAGGGGGCGATGGTGGGCCCCTTCTTGCAGTTGAGGGCCTTGGCCAGGATGCGCGCGGTCGTGGTCTTGCCCACGCCCTTGGGCCCGTAGAAGAGGTAGGCGTGGGCCGCCTGCTTGGACTCGATCGCGTTCCGGAGCGTCGTCGCGATCGCCTCCTGGCCCACCAGGTCGTCGAAGGTCTGCGGTCGGTATTTGCGGGCCAGGCCCAGATGGGGGGCGTCTTTCATGGAGTCCTCGACGGAGACGAGCCCAAGATATCACAAGGGTTTCGGGCAAGTCAAACGCGTCCGGCGGGGAAGAAATTGCGGGCCAGCTCGAAGGGCGAAAGCTCTCGCAGGAGTCCCGGGAAGGCCGCCTCCAGGCAGCGCCGGACCTCCTCCGACGGGCACCAGACCGCCTCCACCGCGAGGCGCGCGCCGCCGTCGAG
>DATLOS010000602.1:0-6499 GCA_035536155.1 Elusimicrobiota bacterium | reverse complement strand
GCAAGAAGGTCGTCGGCAGCCGCCAGGAAGCCTTCAAGAAGTACCTCACGAAAGGCACCCCCGGGTACGTCGAGCCCATGGGCCCGGACGTGGCCGAGGCCATCGCCACCATCCGCGAGGCGGGCGGCTGGGCGTCGCTGGCCCACCCCGGCACGGTGAAGACCCCGGAGGAGCTCCCGCGCTGGAAGGCGCTGGGCCTCGAAGCTTTGGAGGCGTATTACCCGGCCCACACCGGCGCGCAGACCGACCGCTTCGCCGCCCTCGCCCGCGAGCACGGGCTTGGCATCACCGGCGGCTCCGATTTCCACGGCCCGGGCACGGGCCGCGACAAGATGGGCGCGATCGAGATGCCCTCGGCGGCCATCGACGCCGTTCTGGGAAGGCTGGCCCATGCCTAGCGCGCCCCTGTTGATCGCCCACCGCGGCGCGTCCGGCTATCGGCCCGAGAACACCGAGGCCGCGTTCCGCTACGCTCGCCGCATGGGCGCGCGCGCGGCCGAGTTCGACGTGCAGCAGACCAAGGACGGGGCTCTCGTGGTCGCGCACGACACCGACCTGCGCCGCACCGCGGGCCTGCGCCGCGCCCTCGGCGCGATGACCGTCGCGGAGCTGCGCCGCGTGGACGTGGGCTCCTGGTTCTCCCCGAAGTACGCGGCGGAGCGCGTGCCCACCTTGGAGCGCGTCCTGCGCCTGGTCGGCTCGGGCGAGGTCCACCTCGAGATCAAGCAGGCCCGCCGCCCTTACCGCGGCATCGAGGAGCGCGTTCTCTCTCTCTTGAACTCGCGTCCCGCCTGGAAGCGGAACACGATCATCTCGAGCTTTCACTACGGGACGCTCCGGCGCCTGCGGACCCTGGACCCGAACGTGCGGCTCGGCTGGCTGGCGGGCTATCGATCGGCGGCCGCGGAGGTCGCCAAGGCGAAGTCCGTCGGCGCGGAGAGCGTCCACATCAGCGTGCGCCAAGCCTCCGCGGCTTGGGTGCGGGCGGCCGGCCGGGCGGGCCTCAAGGTCCTGGTCTACACCGTGAACTCGGAGTCGGAACTCGCGCGCCTGCGGGCGCTGGGCGTGGCCGGCGTGTTCACGAACTATCCCGATCTCAACCGGAGGGGGAAGGCATGAGCGCGGCCGCGCCGACGGCGGGGGAGCTCGAGCGGGAGCTCGACCGGCTTTCCGAGAAGGGGCTCCTCGAATTGGGCTACACGGACGACGACCTCGAGCGCATCGCCCCGCTCACCTGGCGCATCAACGTCCTCAAGAAGGAGAAGGAGGCGGTGATTCCGGCCCACGTCTACCAGCGCGCCGAGATCCTGGCCGGAGTCGCCGACTACAGCGGCGACTCCTACAAGCTGGCCAAGCTCTGCGCGGGAGGCAAGGCCAAGCGCATCGTGTTCTGCGGCGTGCGCTTCATGGCGGAGACCGCCAAGATCCTCAACCCGGAGAAGGAGGTCCTGCTCCCGGCGCTCGACGCCGGCTGCTCCCTGGCCGAGTCGATCACCGCCGACGACGTGCGCCGCCTCAAGGCCAAGCACCCGGGCCTGCCCGTGGTGAGCTACATCAACACCACCGCCGACGTGAAGGCGGAGAGCGACGTGATCGTGACCAGCGCCAACGCGGTCAAGATCCTGCGCTGGATGTTCGCGCGCCACGAGCGCCTGATATTCCTGCCGGACGAGTGGATGGGGCGCAACCTCGCGGCCGAGCTCGGCAAGACCGTGGGCAAGGAGATGGTGGTCTGGCGCGGCAAGTGCATCGTCCACGAGAACTTCGATCCCGAGTCGGTGGCTTTCTACCGCAAGGCCTACCCCGGCGTGCAGGTCCTGGCCCACGCAGAGTGCAGCCCGGCGCTGGTGAAGGCCGTGGACTTCGTGGGCGGCACGGGCGACATGATGGAGTTCGTGAAGAAGACCAAGGCTCCCGCCTACATGCTGGTGACCGAATGCGGGCTAGGCGACTTCGCGCGCACCGCGATGCCGGAGAAGCGCTTCATCCCGATGTGCCGGCTCTGCCCCTATATGAAGGCGACGGTCCTCGAGCGCGTCCTCGAGGCTCTGGAGTCGCCCAAGCCCCACCACCGCATCGAGGTCCCCGCGGACGTCGCGCGCAAGGCGCGGCGCTCCATCGAGCGGATGTTCGAGATCGCGGAAGACGCGGCTAAGGCCTAGACCTCGGATGCGTCGGCGTATTCCGCTTCTAGTCCTCACTCTCGTGGGGGCATTCCTCCGCTGGCACGGCATCGGCTCGAGATGCCTCTGGGCGGACGAGATCACCCAAGTCGTATCTTATCTCGATCGCGACTTGGCGCATTGCGTCTACAACGGCGCGGTCGCGCAAACCCAAACGCCGCTGGACTATATCCTCGGCTACGGCCTGTTGAAGGTTTTCCCTTTCAGCGAGACGATCGTCCGCGTTCCCGCGATGATCTTCGGGACGCTGCTCATCCCGTTGATGTATCTGCTCGTCCGGGAGCTCGCCCCCGCCTCCGTCGCGCTGGCGGCCTGCCTTCCGGTCGTATTCTCGCCATCGCTCGTGCAGTATTCGCAGGAGGCCCGCCCCTATTCCATTTATTTTTTCTTCCTGCTGCTCGCCTTGCGAGGATGGATAAAGGCGCTGCGCGAGCCCAGTCGTTCTGGGCTGCGGTGGCTTTTCGTTTGCTGGAGTCTTCTCTATTTCTCGCGCATGATGGCTCCGCTCGTGCATTGCGCCGCGCTCGCGCTCTGCACAGGGGTCATGCTCAAGATCGCGTCGGACGAGCGCCCGCGGGTGTTCGTTCCGGAGAGCGCGCGCAAAACCTGCCTATGGGCGGGCGGAGCTATCGCCTTGCAGCTGCCGATCACGGCGGGGATATTGTTCTTGCAGCGGCGCTACTTGGGGGCGAATGATATCGGGCAAGCCGCAAATCTTCGGTTCTGGACGCTGCCGCTGCGGGCCCTGTTTGTCCATATCTATCCGCAGCTCTATGGGTTCGCCTATCCTGCCGTCGCGATCTTGCTGGCGTTGGCCGCGACGGGCGCGCTCTTGCGGCCTCGCCGGAACCCGCTGCTTCTGTGGCTTTTGCTGTTCGTCCTCATCGATCCTATCGCGCACGCGTACGCCTTTCTCGTCGGCGTCCATACGCCGCATGAGGAGCCGGAGCCGCGCTACTTCGTCTATACGCAGCTTCTCGTCATCCCGGTCATCGCCGGAGGGATTCACGCGCTCGCGGCCCGCCGGCGCAAGGACGCGCCGATTATCGCGGGCCTCGCCTGCGGTCTTCTTGCGGCCCTCTTCGCTCTTCAGCTTCCCCGCTACTATAGAAGCGACGAAAAGCCGAACTACCGCGCGGCGGGACGGTTGATCGACGAGGAGTTCGTCGAGGGCAGGGATCTCATTCTTTACGTGCCGGCGCCTCAAAATCCGGGGTGGGTCCCGCCGCTCCATGGAGAGGGAATCTATTTCCGGAAAAAGGCCGAACAGCTTCCGCTGGAAGAAATTCGAGGGGCGGCCTGGCAAAGGCATGCCCTTCGCGGCCGGATATTCCTGGTCATACACGAAGAGCCGGCGGCCCGGGGCAAGGTCGCCGCGGGGCTCGTTCAGGACCACTTCAACGGCATCACCGTCGTCCGAAACGCGCGGCCGCTTCCGTTCTTAGAGGCCCTACAGCGGACGCAGGACGAGCTGCGCTCTCGCTATGGGAGAGATCCTTTGCGCAGCCAAATGACCCCGTCCGGCCGGTCATAGGCCGTCCGAAAGCCGGGCAGTCCGCTTAATTCGCTCCGGCTCGGGTTGTAATAGCGCCAGGTTATAAACGAGAAGAGGACGATGGCGTCGGCGTCCCGGGACATGCCGCGCATCTCTTCGTCGAAGCGCTCGTTGAGCCGCTGCGTGACCGGATCCAGCCTTATCGGCAGGTCTCGCGGCGTCTGCTTCAAGTAGAGCTGGAACAGCTCGCTGCCGTTGGTGCGCACGCGCAGGTCCGACGGGAGCCCCCGTAGGACCTCCATGATCGGCGCGTTCGAAAGGCCCTTGCGGGCGAAACCGAGGCCGTCGCGGCGGCTCTCGCTCCAGAGGAGCCACGTCGGGCGCAGGTTCATCGCCAGGCCGAGGGCGATGAGGGCGAGGGCCGGCCGGGTCCGCCGCGAGGAGGGGATCGCGCGCGAAAGGAGGAACAGGACGGGCGGCAGCAGCAGAAGAAGGATGCGCTCGTCGATCTCGATCGTGAAATCGATCACGCTCACCGAGAGCAGCACCAGCGCCAGATACAGGGCTCCATAGAGAACGAAGACGCGCGTCAACGGCGGCTCGGCGGGGGCGGCCGGCGGCTCTCTTCGGCGCATGAGGAGGCCCAGCAGGACGCCGAGGAGCCCCGGGATGCGGAGCCAGGCGGCGACGGCCCGGACGCCCTGGAGGAGATGGCTCGCGTCCGCCGGATGCCAAGCCAGGGGACGTCCCGAGGCGTTTCGGCCCAGGCGCCAATTGAACGCGCTCCATGCCAGCACCGGCAGGAGGGCTATGGCGGTGCTGATGGCGGCGGAGCGCGCTCTCGCCGTCCTCCGGTCAGGGCGGGCGAAGAGCAGCATCGCGGACGCGTTGAGCGCGAGCAGGAAGAGCCCGGCGTAGCGGGTCACGTAGGCCAGGCCGGCGACCAGGCCCAGGGCGGCGGCCGTCCAAGTTCCCTTTCCTCGGAGCCATGCATCGAGCAGGAGCGCGTCCAGGAGAGCGAGGCACAGGAAGGCCGGCTCGCTGAGGAGGCGCAGGTGGACGTTGATGAAGCTCGGCTGAAGCGCGGTGAGGATCAGGAGCGCGCCCGTTTCGAGGGGCGGACGGCCGGCCCTTTTGAAGAGCGCGGCCAAAAGAAGGACATTCGTCGCCAGGAGAGCGGCGTTGAGCAGACGCGCGGAAAGCAGCTCCGGGGCGCCGGTCGCGGTCTTGGCGAGGGCCAGCAAGGCGGGATAAAAAGGGGGCCACTGATTGGGGAGCTGCGCGAGACTTCCGGCGCCCGCGAGGATGCGGGACGCTAAAAGATACGGGATGGAATCCGGGCTTAGGCAGAGTCCCCATGGCGTGCCCAGCAGCAGGAGGATTGGAAGGAGCAGCGCGAGGGCCGCGGGGAGGGCCCACTCCTTCTTCATGCGCGGAGGCCTCAGCCCGCGCGCTCTGCGGCGCGTTCCGCGGCCAAGACCACGTTCTGCAGGAGATAGGCGACCGTGAGCGGCCCCACGCCGCCCGGCACCGGGGTGATCGCGCCGGCGCGCGCCGCGGCGGCCTCGAACTCCACGTCGCCGCGGATGAGGTGGCCTTGGCGGGTGATTCCCGCGTCCACCACGACGGCGCCTTCCTTGATCCAGTCGCCGCGGACCAAGCCGGGGCTTCCCGCGGCCGCCACCACGATGTCCGCGCGCCGGAGCACTTGAGGCAGGTCTTTCGTGCGCGAGTGGGCGAGGGTGACCGTCGCGTCGAGGCAGGAAAGCAGATGCGCCGCGGGGCGGCCGACGATATTGGAGCGGCCGAGGACCACGGCTTCAAGCCCCGAAGGCGACCCGAGGCCCGCGGCCGCGAGGCCCTCGCAGGCGAGGTGCACCACGGCCCGGGCCGTGCAGGGAACGAGGAGGGCGGAGCGCTCGATGCCGTCCATCGACTTCTCGCGGTAGAGGCGGCCGAGGCTGACCGGGGTGACGCCCTCGGCGTCCTTTTCCGGGGCGATGGCGTCGGTGAGGACGCGGGCATCGAGGTGGGGGGGCAGGGGGAGGTCGATGAGGATCCCGTCGACCTCGGCGTCGTGCGAGAGGCCGGCCAGGACCCGCAGGGCCTCATCCGGCGTGGCGTCCTTGGGAAGGGATTCGACCGTCGACTCGATCCCGGTCTCCCGGCAGGCGGAGAGCTTGCTGCGCAGGTAGACTTGGGCGGCCTCGTCGCCTCCGATGGCCAGGACCGCGAGACGGGGCGGCGTGCCCCGGGAATCGGTCAGCCGGGCGGCGCGCTCGCGCGCCGCCTTGCGCAGGGCGTCGGCGGGGTCCTTCCCTCGCAGGAGATGGCCCTTCATCGCGCGGCGCCCGCCAGGGAAGTCTCGAGGCTCACGGTCATCTTATATAAGGAACTAAGGATGGGAGCCTCTTGTCCAGTCTTGCGCGCGGCCTTCAGGAGAGGGAGGAGGATTTCCCGGATCTCGGTGCGCCGCCCGGCGTCGAGATCCTGGAGCGTGGAGTTGCGCTGCTCGGGCGTGGCGCGGCAGGCGCGCAGGACGCGCCGGCTCAGCGAGGACGCCGAGAGGGGGCAGCCGGCCGCGCGCGCCGCCGCGGCGGCCTCGCGGCAAACCGCCGTGAGCAGGTCCTTGAGCGCCGGATCGCGGGCGAGCGCGCCGTTGGTGACGCAGGCGAGGGCTCCGAGCGGGTTGATGGCCGCGTTCAGGGCCAGCTTCGTCCAGAGCATCCGCGCCCGGTCGGCGCGCAGGCGGACGTCCCAGCCGGCGCGCGCGAGCATCGCGCGCGCGGCCTCGGCCGCGGGGACGTTCGCGTCCTCGCGG
>DATLOS010000601.1:0-6597 GCA_035536155.1 Elusimicrobiota bacterium | reverse complement strand
AATCCCCGGGCCAGGGCTTGCTCGATGTCGTCGGGGCCCATCTTGCGCAACGTCAACGAAGGCGTCGGCGCGTTCAGATTGTCCTTGAGCTGGAGCTCGAGCGACGGCCGGCCGGCGGTGTCTACCAGGCGGTCGGGCAGCTGTCCCCGCGACTTGGGGATGCGCATGCGCACCAGCATGTCGAGGCGCTCCTTGGGGAAGTCCACTCTGCCGTCGGCGAAGGCGGTGAACTGGGCGCTGTTGACCGAGAGCGCGCGCACGTCCGCCAGGCCCCGGCTCGCGGCCACGTCCAGGGAGATGCGGTTGAAGTCGAGCGTCTTGGGGATCGCGGTGTCCAAGCTCATCACGGTCTTGGCATTGTACTCGTGCATGTAGGAGAAGGGGAGCAGGAGGACGTTGAGCAGCTTGTGCGCGGCGCGCACGTCCGGGATGTTGGAGACCCGGCCGTTGGCGAACTGGAGGCGGGCCTGGCCTTCGACCTGGTCGAGGCCCCGGGAGATGCCGCGCAGGTCGCAGAGGAGCTCGAGGTTCTGGGTTTGGAAGTTCGGGCTGTGGGCGCGCGCGACGCGCAGACGGCCCTTGAGGTCCGGGAACTCCTTGGGGATCGAGTACTTGAAGACCTGCGCCCAGGGCCGCTCGCCCGGCTCCGGCACGCCCATGCGCGCCCGGTGCTTGGCGATCATGGCGAAGATCTCGGCGTAGAGCTCGTCGATGCGCAGCGAGTCCACCGCCGCCGCGACCGTGACGTCCTTGGGGTCGCGCAGGTCGCGCACGAAGCCCTCGAGGCGCACGCGCGACTCGCGCCACGAGGCCTCGAGCCGGCGGACCTCCATGTCGCCGTCCTTCGCCTCGGCGTCGGCGACCAGCCCCGTGAGGGATTGTCCGAGCACGGCCCAGCCGCCGCTGGACAGGGCGACGGTGAAGGACTTCATCCCGTCCCGCGCGGAGAAGGTCCCGTCCAAGTCCCAAAGCCGGTCGCCGTCGCGCAGGTCCAGGGAGAGGCCGCGGGCGGTGAGGCCCAGGCGCTCGAGACGCGGGGCGCGCAGGGGCCCCGCGACCGAGGCCGTTCCGGAGAGCGCGCCCGAGAGGCGGCGCGCCGACCAGCTCGCGTACAGGGCGGACAGGTCCGCCGCGCGGGTGCGGGGAAGGGTGATCTCCAAACGGCCATCCCCTTCCCCGAGCGGGAGCTCGCCTTGGGCGGAGAGGCGCAGGGGGCCGGCCGAGACGTAGAGGTTGTCGACGCGCAGGGCCTGCCGGGCGCCCTCCGCGGGCGGGGGAAGCGAGGCGCGCAGGTGCCAGCGGCTCGCGGGCACGTCGACCCAGCCGCTGGACGGCCAATAGCGCGAGAGCAGGGCGGAGTCGACCGCCGGGGCCGATAGCGTCACGTCGATGCTGGGGGCGGAGAAATCGCGCACGCGCCCGGAGAGGCTCAGCGCCTCGCCGTCGACGACGGCGCGCAAACGCTCCACGCGGACCTCGCCGCCACCGGCCAGGGCGACCTTGGCGGCCAGGTCCACGAGCGCCCGGACCTTCTTGCCGCCCACGTCGTTCTCGTTGGCGAAGGAGAGCTTCACGCCGAAGGGCTCGGTGAGACTATAGCGCTCCAGGGCGAGGTCGAAGTCGCGGATGGCGAAGCTGGCGTTGCGCCTCTCGTCGCGGACCTCGAGGACGCCGCGCTCGACGGCGATGCTATCGGCCGACTGGAGCGGGGGCAGGCTCACGCCCGAGCCCGTCCGCGCCGCGCCGCCCTCCGCCGGCCGCAGGACGTCGGCGAAGTTCCAGCCCGACTCCTTGCGCAGCAAGGTGATCCGCGGCGACATGAGCAGCGCCTGGCTCATCTCCACGCGCCCGCGCAGCAGCGCCCAGGGCCGGATCTTCACGATGAGGAAGTCGCTGGAGAGGAGCGTCCCCCCGCCGAACTCCTCGTTATCCTGGACGACGAGGTTGCTGACCTTGACGCCCTGATGCAGGAGAAGATTGACCTTGCCGACGCGGACGGGGCGGTGGAAGGTCCGCTCCAGCTCGCTGGTGATGACCTCCTGGAGCCATTCCGGGGTGACCATCCGCGTGAGAAGGATGCCCGCGACGCTGAACGCTAGGGCGGCGCTCAGGATCGTCCAAGCGGCCGCCTGGAACATGCGGTCGATGAAGCCGCCCTTTCGTTTTTTCATTAAAACCGAAGGAGTATTCTATCATTCCCGGCCCGCCGAGTCCCCGATCCGCGCCGGCCAAAGGTCGAGCGGCGGTCCGCCCGCGCAGACGAAGGCGGGCCGCAGCTCGGAGGCCAGGCTCCCGATCCGGGCGGCGCCGGCGCCCTCGCGCTCCAGCGTCCGGGCGAGGTCCGCCAGCGCCTCCGGGCTGCGCGGCCTCAAGCGCAGCGCCTCGAGATCGCGCCGACGCGCCTCCGCGACGCGCCCCTCCCGCAAGGCGACCTGCGCCAGCCGCGTCTGGGCCATGGCCGCGTCCGCGGGGTTGGGGCTGCCCAGGCAGGCGCGGAACTCCCGACGGGCGTCCTCCAGCCGGCCCTCGGCGAGATCGAGAAGGCCGAGGCGCTCGCGCGCGGGATAGTACGTCGGCCGCAGGCGGAGCGCCTGCGCGTAGCGCGCCCGCGCCGGGCCGGTCCGCCCTTGCACCCACTCGACGCTTCCCATGGCCGTCTGGAAGGTCACGCTCTCCGGGTTGGCCTCGACCACGCGCCTCGCCAGCGCCTCCGTGTCGCGCCAATAGCGGAGCTGGCGCCGGGAAAGGAGCGCGCAGGCCGCGATGGCCAAGGCCGCCGCCGCGGCCCCCGGCGCCCGCGCGCGGCGCAGGAGATGGGCGAGCGTCCACGACGCGCCGAGGATCGCGAGATAGGCGTAGCGGTCGGCGACCGTCGAGGCGATCTGATTCTGGAACGGCAGGAGGCCGGAGTTGGGCAGGAGCGCGGCGGCGAAGAGGGCGGCGCCGGCCAGGGTCTCCCCCGCTCCCCAGACGCGCAGGAGCCCCGCCGCCAGCGCCGCGGGAAGGAGCCAGGTCCAATACGCGCGCCCCGAGGCCACGACCCAGGCCGGGGTGCGCCCGTAGTCCGGGAGCAGCTCCAGCGGGACGAAGAGCTTCGCGAGGTAGAAGGCGAGCGCGTCGAGCGCCACGAGCGGCCGCGTCCAGACCGGCGTCAAGGTGCCGATGTAGGTCGTGGGCTGGAGCGCGCTGTTGAGCGCCGCGAAAGGCAGGCTCAAGAGCGCCGCGAAGCCGGCCCAGACGACGGCCGCGCGCGCGCGGCGGCGGAACACCCAAAGATCCAGCGCCAGCACGACGAACGGCCAGGCGGCGCCGCTCGGCTTGGCGAACATGGAGAGGCCGTAGGCCGCGAGGCAGGCGACGTAGAGCGGCTTGCTCCGGAACCCCCGCTCGGCGAAGAGGAGGTAGACGCGCAGCGAGAGCAGGAAGAAGAAGCCGCTCAAGAGGTCCTTCATGCCCGACGCCCACGCGACCGGCTCGACGTGGAGCGGGTGGACGGCAAACAGCGCCGCCCCGGCGAACGCCAGCCACGGGCTTTTCCGCCGCAGGCCGGGGGCGGCGAGGAGCAGCTCGCAGACCAGCGCCGAGTTCAGGGCGTGGATGACGAGGTTTGCGCCGTGGAACAGCGCCGGGACGTCGCGCAGGAGCACGGGGCCGCCGCGCGCCCAGCCCGCGAGGGCGGCCAGCGCCGACCAGAGCGCGAACACCAGCGGCATGTAGATGCCGTTGTAGGGCTCGAGGAAGAAGCGGGCGGCGTTTCCCCAGGAAGGCGGATGCAGGCAGGGGTTGGCGTAGATGTGGCCGCCGTCGTCGAAGCCGACGAACTGGTGATGGAGCGCGGGCAGAAAGACGGCGAGGGCCAGGCCGGCGGCGGCGGCGGAATAGACCCGCGCCGGCGGCCGCAGCCCCGCTCCCGCGGGCCGCTTCATGCGCCGAGGGCCAGGCGCAGGACCACCCCGGAGAGCACGGGCATCCACAGATTGTCGTCCCAGGGCAGCGGCGCCAGCTCGACGAGGGAGGCGGCGACGGCGCCCGCCGCCGCCGCGCCGCCCGGCAGCCCGGCGGCGAGGCCGCAGGCCCAGCAGGCGAGCAGGCAGGCGGCGCTGCCCTCGACGCTCTTGCGCCGGCCGGCCAGGAAGAACGGATGGCGTCCCCAGGCACGGCCCGCCAGGGCCGCCGCCATGTCCCCGAAGGTCAGATAGAGGATCGCCGCGTCCACGATCCGGGGCCGGCCGCCGAAGAGCGCCAAGGTGAGCACGCAGCCCAAGGACGTCCACCACACCCCGCTCATGCGGCGCTCCTCGCTGGGCCGGTGGATGCCCCTAAACAGCGCGATCAGCCTCGCGTTGAGCGCCGGATCGCGCAGGCGCGCCAGCTCGAAGAAGCCCTCCGCCGCGGTCCATAAGGCCAGGACGCGCAGGCCGGCCGCGGGCCCGAGCACGTGGTAAGCGGCGAGATACACCAGGCTCAGGCAGTGGAAGGCCTTGCGCGCCGCTTCCCCCCGCAGGCTCATGCGCGCAGCTCCGCGAGCTCGCGCCAGGTCCAGCGCCAGAACCGGGCGGTGTCGCGGCCGATCCCCCGGACCTGCGCGGCGAGCCGGACTTGGCGCGGGAAGAGGCACTTGGACAGGCCGAGCGTGAAAGCCGCGTTGAGCAGCACGATCGCCGCCAAGGAGAGGAGCCAGCCGGCGTGGTCCAGGTCGCTCTGGCCCGAGTGCAGGGACTCCAGCGTGTGGCAGGCGTGGAAAGCGAGCGCCGCGCCCATGGCCGCGAGGAAGGCGACCCGCGGGATGGGCGGCGCGTCGCACGCGGTCCACACGCGGAAAAGCAGCGCCACCAGAAGCGCGTAGAACGGCAGCCAGTAGGGCGCGAGGGCGATGAAGGCCGTCACCCGGGAGAGGTCCACGTGGCCGCGGTCCGCCCGCACCACGAAGCGGTGGACCTTCTCGCCGCTCAGCCAGGCCGCGAGGGCGTGGCTCGACTCGTGGGCGAAGACGTAGGCCGGCCGCAGGCGCAGGAGGCCCGAGGCGTGGAGAGCGCAATAGCCGCCGAAGGCCGCGAGAAAAGCGAAGGCGGGAGAGTCCTTATGGGCAAGACCGGCCAAGGCCCGCGCGCTGGCGGCGAGCGCGGCGAAGGAGGTGGGCGCCAGGGCCAAGCCGGCCACCGGCTGCGCCAGCCTCCGCCAACGGGGGCGGCGCATGGTTTTTGTCGGGTTCTACCAGCCGCCGCTGGAGAGAGGCCCGCGGTCGATGGCCCGGCGGACGTCCGGAGCGCGGGTCGCGAGGAGCTTGTGGAGGGAGCCGACCAGGACCACGGGCTTGATCGGCTTCTCGATGAACTGCTTGACGTTGGCCTCCTGCAGGAGGATCTCCACGGTGTGCCGGTCGATCTTGCGTCCGGTGATGACGATCACGGGGATCGCGCGGAGCTCGCCCATCTGGAGCTCCTTGAGGACCTCGAAGCCGCCCATGCCCGGGAGCATGAAGTCCAGGATGATGAGGTTCGGGTTCACGGCCTCGACCTTGCGCACCGCCTCGGGGCCGTCCACGGCCCGCTCCACGCGGAAGCCCTCCTTCTTGACGATGTGCTCGAGGAGGTCGAGGATGCTCTCGTCGTCGTCGACGATCAAGATCAGCTTGTCCTTGGGGTCCGCCAGGGGCCCCCCGGTGGTTTCGCTCACGGTTGCCTCGGGGCCTGCGCCTCAGGCCGAGGCTTTCGAGCCGCGGGGCGCGTCTTGAGCAGGCGGTGCAGCTGGCCCAAGAGCTTCTCCTGATTGATGGGCTTGAAGTGGAAATCCTTGACCAGGGGGTTCTTCTTCGCTTCTTGGACGGCGGGCTGCTGGGCATCGAGGCCGGTGATCACGATGATCTCCGGGTGGGGCGTGGGCTGCGCTCCGATGTGCCGGAGCACGTCCAGGCCGCTCTGCGAGTTGGGCAGGATGAGGTCCAGGAGAACCGCGTGCGGCTTGCGGGCCAGCTTCTGGAGCGCGGTCTCGCCGTTGTTGGCGAGGATCACCTCGAAGCCGTCGCGGCGCACCAATATCTCCAGGAGGTTCAAGAGAGCCTCGTCGTCATCGACGACGAGCACCATTTTCGTGCGGGGATCGCCCAAAGGCTCGCCCGCGGGCGGGTTTGCGGTCTCCTCGGCCATTGCTTTAGTCTAACACTTAACTCAAAAAAAGTCACTTCGCAAGCCTCAGAGGTTGGTTGTGACTAAAGTCTCAGTGGCCTGGACCCCGTCGATCCCGCGCACCTCCCGCACGATGAGGCCGCTCAGCTTGTCCACCGTGTCCGCCTCCGCGGCGAGGACCGCGTCCCACGAGCCGAAGGTCAGGTAGACCTCCGTGACTCCCTTCACGGCGCGGATCTGCCCGAGGGCCTTCTGCTCCTTCCCGGCCGAGAGCCGGCACAGCACGAACGCTTTCATGAGCGAAACCTCCCACGTCGGTATCGCGGGAGGATGCATCGGCCGGGGGAAAATTGCAATAGCCGGGATCTACCGGCGGAGGTTCCAGGCGTCGGACCTGTACTTGGAGTCGAGGAGGCGCGCCGCGGCCAGCTCGGCGGGCGCCGGGGCGCAGGGCTTGAAGCGGATCTTCCAT
>DATLOS010000600.1:0-3675 GCA_035536155.1 Elusimicrobiota bacterium | reverse complement strand
CAGTATAGCAGGGGACCCGTTTGGGCGCATTCTAGAAATAGGCAATAAAAACAATAATAATTCAAAGAGCTAAAAATATTGGAATCCCCAAACACTGCATAGCCGGTCCGTATATCACGATAACACCCGCTACGGTTTGGGATGCCTCTGAAAGAACTCCCAAATCTGATCGGCGGTGATGTCGTGGCTGACGGGATACACGCCGATCGCCCGCGCCTCGAGGCCGCCCGGCCACGCGTGTCCCATGCCTTCCACTTTGCAGAACTCGACCTCCGCGCCGCCCGCGCAGTGCGGATAGACGACGCACGAAGCCCCGCCGTTCTTGTAGCCGGGCACGGACTCCTGCGAGCACCGGTCGAGCTTGAGCCACGCGGCCACCACGCGCCCGGCGTTCATCCTCTTATAGGGCATCCGGCCGCAGATCGGGTTCGTCGGCGCGCTCCCGTCGATCGGATTGCAGGTGTCGGCCGTCCCCTGGATGTCCATCACCGGGATCGGCCGCGCGGGCTTGCAGTCGCCGGGGATGGCGCCCGGAGCCACGGTGGCGACGGCCGCGAGCGTGTCGGCCAGCTCGCAGGCGAGGCGGTTCGTCATCAGGCCGCCGTTGGAGAGGCCGGTCGCGTAGATCCGGCGGGGATCGACCGAGTAGCGCTTCGACAAGTCGACGATCATCGCCCGGATGAAGCCCACGTCGTCGGCTTCGCCGCAGCAGCGGCCGCCGTCCCAGGCCCCGCCGTTCCACTCGCCCCGCAGGCGCCCCATGCGGGTCTTCCCCGTGCCGGCCGGGGCCGCCAGGATGAAGCCGAGCCTGTCGGCGGTCTTGTCCATCCCGTCGAGGAAGGCGGTGCGCGCGTTGCCTCCGCCGCCGTGGAGGTAGATCACGAGCGGGGCCGCCGTGCCCGGCGCGTAGGAGGGCGGCAGGTGGACGCGATAGACCCGCGTCAGTCCGCCGTGCTCGAGCCGGCGCTCGTCGGACGCCGCGCCCGCCCGGGCCGCGAGAAGGAGGGCGAGCGCGGCGATCGTTCGCACGCTACTCCTTGGCGATGATCTTCTCGCGCAGGAGCGCCGCGACGGCTTTCCGCCGCTGGTTCTCCTCGTCCTTCAGGAAATCGTGCTCGGTATAGCTGGGGAGGCCGATCGAGAAGATCCGGGACAACCCCTGCAGGATGTCGCGCCGCTGGTTGTTGCCCACCCAGGCCGGCTCGCTTCTGACTTTCTTGCTTCTCAGATCGCGGTAGCAGGAGTACAGGAAGGCCGCGTCGGCGCGCGTGCCCGTCAGGCACAGGCCTCCGATGCCCTGCTCCCAATAGGTCCAGCCGATCTTGCTGTGAGCGATCGCGCGGAAGAGGGGGGCATAGAACAAGGCGTCGGCCTTCTCCGCTTCGTCCCAGTTCGGCGTCAGGAAGAAATAGTTGGTGAAGAGGAGCGGAAACGGCGCGAAGCCGGGCCGGCCGTCCGGGTTGTCGATCATGGCGTTCGGCTCGTTCGCGGCGATGAAGCGCTCGATGTCGACGCGGGCGGCGTCGATCCAGCCCCGCTCCTTGGTGGAGTAGACGAGGGCGGCCAGCGCGGCGCGGCGGAGCCAGGCGTTCTTGCTCGCGGCGAACGGGATCAGCGCCAGCTTGTCCGTCTTAGACAGGAGCGGCGTCGCCTCGAGGATCAGGCTGCGCTGCCTGTCGGGCCGCGTTTCCTGGCGCAGGACGGCGAGGAGCTCCTCTTTCAGGACGAGCTTCGCGCCCGCGCCGTCCTTCGCCCGGGGGAGGACGGGGCGCGCCACGGGGACGACGGTGGAGAGGGCGTTGCCGCGGGCGTCCAGGACGAGCGCGCAGCGCTCGCCTTTCCGGAACGGGAGGAGGCTTTCCGGCCAGTCGAAGGCCGTGACGGAGAGCTCCAAGGTCTTGCCCGCGAAGGACGGGTCGCCGAGGACGACGGAGTCGACGCGGAAGGCGAAGCCCACGTCCGCCGGGTAGTCCTCGGCGGCCGCGGGCCGGGGCCGCGACTCGGTGCCCGTGATCTCGCCCCCGACGACGAGCTTCGGCTCGTGCTCCGCGTAGATGGCGTGGTCGATGCGCTGGTTGCCGACCGTTATGTAGGCCGCTGCGGCTCCGGCAAGAGAAAGGAGGAGCGCTTTCATGCGCCGGGCGCCGGGGAGTCGACGCTGGTTCCGCAGAAGGGGCAGAACCTGAAGGTGGCGGGGATCGTCAGGCTCCAGATGCTCGAGCCCATGCTCGAGTGCAGGAACCACAGGCGCTCCTTGCAGGAGGGGCACTTCAGGGCGTTCCACATCTTGGCCATGCCGATGGCGGCCAGGAACCAGCCGACGAAGACGATCGCCAGGGTGACGGGCGGCGGGCCGCCGCGCGGCGGCTGGCTGGCCATGCTCACGGCGATCCCGGCGAAGAAGCAGGTGATCCCCGACAGGAAGAGCTTCTTGGCGGGCCGGATCTGCTGGTTGAGTTCGTCGCGGATCGTCATGCGTTCCTCCCGCGGGGAGCGGCTACTTCACGACGATGTTGACCAGCTTGTTGGGGACGACCACCACCTTGACGATGGTCTTGCCGGCGGAGCTCTCCTGGATCTTGGGAAGCGAGAGCGCGCGCTCCTTCAGGGCGTCCTCGGGGGAGTCGGCCGGGATGGTGAGGCGCTCGCGCGGCTTGCCGTTCACCTGCACGACGATCTCCACTTCTTTTTCCTTGACGAGGGCCGGATCGAAGCTCGGCCAGGTCGCGGTGGAGAGGAGCTCCCGTCCGCCGAGCCGCTCCCAGAGCTCCTCGGTGACGTGGGGCGCGAAGGGGTTGAGCAGGGACAGGAAGGCCTCGGCGTCGACGCGGGCCGGGGGCTTCGCGTCCTGCAGGGCGTTGAGGTAGACGTCCAGGGCGCTGATCGCGGTGTTGAAGCGCAGCTCCTCGATGTCGGAGCCCACTTTCTGGATGGTGCGGTGGCGCAGGGCGACCAGGCCCTCGCCGGTGCCGACCTCGCCGCCGGAGAGGAGCGCCCAGACGCGCTTGATGAAGCGCACGCGGCCCATGATGTCCTTCATGTCCCAGGGCTTCGAGTCGGCGAAGGGGCCCATGAACATCTCGTAGAGGCGGAAGACGTCGGCGCCGTGGCGCTCGAGGATGTCGTCGGGGTTCACGACGTTCTTCTTCGACTTGGACATCTTCTCGATCTGGGAGTTGAGCGGCTCGCCGGAGCCCTTGAGGACGGCCTTGCCCTCGGGCGTGAACTCGACGTCGCCGTAGCCGTGGTAGACGCCGCGCTCGTCCCGATACGAGAAGGAAAGGATCATGCCCTGGTGGCGGAGCTTCTTGAAGGGCTCGTTGGTGGAGACGAAGCCCAGGTCGAAGAGGACCTTGTGCCAGAACCGCGCGTACAGCAAATGAAGCACGGCGTGCTCGGCGCCGCCGACGTAGCAGTCGACCGGGAGCCAGGCCTTCTGGGCGTCGGCCGACCAGGCCTGCATCGAGTTCTGCGGGTCGAGGAAGCGCAGGTAGTACCAGCACGAGCCCGCCCACTGGGGCATGGTGTTGGTCTCGCGGCGAGCCGGCTTGTGGCATTTGGGGCAGTGCGTGTTCACCCAGCTCATCACGTCGGCCAAGGGGGACTCGCCGGTGCCCGTGGGCTTGTAGTGGCGCACGTCCGGGAGGAGGATGGGAAGCTTGTCCTCGGGCACCG
>DATLOS010000599.1:0-2984 GCA_035536155.1 Elusimicrobiota bacterium | reverse complement strand
GCTCGCGTCGCCCGAGCTGACCCGCACGGCGTACCGCTGCAGGCGCGTGCGGAGGGCGCCGGCCGGGAGGCCGCGCGCCTCGAGGCGGACGCGGTCGCGGACGTGAGGACCGATCGCGCGGTGGCCGCAGCTCCGGCAGAGGAGCCAGCCCGCCGCGGGCTCGGCCGCGCGCCCCGCCGCGGGCGCGGCCGCGCGCCCCGCCGCGGGCTCGGGCGCGAGGAACCCCTCGAGCTCGGCGAACGCCCTGGCCGCTTCCTCCGCGCTGGGCGCGCGGCGCATGCGGACCGCCAGGCGGACGTGCGGGCAGCGGTTGGCCGCCGCCGCCTGCCACGCCAGACGGCGGCGCTCGAACTCGGCCTCTACGAGCTCGCGCTCGGCGCGCGCGAGGCCGGCGAGGATCGCCTCGGGGTCGCCGACGGCCCGCGCGGCGCCGAGCTTGTCGGCGACGATGCGGAGCTTGACCCCCTGCGCCGCGGCCGCGACGTCCGCCGCGCGCGCGAGGCCGAGGACGTGCAGGACCTTCATCCGGCGCGTGGCCGCCCGCTCGAGGAAGGCCGCCAGCTCTTCCGACTCGCGGCCCTCGACGAGCGCCGCGCGGTAGGCGCCGACGGCGTCCAGGCGCTGGAGCTCGGCGAACGGCGCGCCGTCGAAGCGCACCGCGTCCGGCCCCGGCGGCGCGGCCCCGCGCGCGTGCGCGAGGCGCTCGAGGAGCTCGACCAGGCGCGCCTGCGCCGCCGGGGGGCGCCAGGCCGCGGCCAGGCGGGGGGCTTCGGCGCGCTCCCGGGGCGCGACCGGCCCGGCGCTCTCGCCGAGGGCCGCCGGCGCGGGCTTGCCGCGCGCCGCCGCCGCGATCCAGGCCGCGACGACCGCCCAGGCCGCGCCGCTGAGGTAGAACCGGACCGCGGCCGCGGTGTGGGCGGCCAGGGCTTCGAGGGCCGCAGGGCCGGACGGCTGGTCGGCCGCGACGCTCGCGCAGACGAACCCGGCGAAAGGGGCCGCCGCCGCCGGCTCGCCCGGCAGCTCCGGCGGCCGCCCCTCGCCCACCGCCGCGTAGAGCAGCCCGGCCGAGTACGCGCCGCACGCGGCGTAGACCTCGGCGCTCAGCGGCCCTGGCCGCTCTGCCCTGATCAGGAGGCCCGCCTCGGCCGGGTCGGTGACGAACCCGGACACGTCGACGGCGTCCTCGGCCGCGACCGCGCGATCGCGGCCGCCGGGGTCGGTCGCGCGGACTCGGGCGGCCGGCCGGACGTGGACGCTCGCGCCGGCCGCTTCCTGCGCCCGGCCGGGCTCTAGGACTGGCCGCACCGCGGGGTTCGCGAGCAGCTCGCGGGCCGCGAGAGCCGCGCTCGCGGAGTCGGGCGGGCGGAGGCGCCGGAACACGGGACCCTGGAGCTGCCGCGCCAGGACCGCCAGGGCGCCGGCGAGGACCGGGTCGTCCTTCAGCGCCGCGGCCGCCTGGTCCACCTCTTCGGTGCCCGCCGCGGCCAGGTCGACGAAGGTTCGGCGGATCTCGACGACCCGGATGCTCACCTGCGCCCCCGTGGCGGGCAGCGGCGCGAGAGCCTTGCCGGAGGGCTTCGTTTCCGGCTCCGGCAGGTCTCGGGCGGCTTCTTCGGCCATTGTTATTGGCGCGGGAAAAGACCCGCGGGGGGGCTTAGAGAATTGACCGCGGGCCAATGGAGCATCAGCCGACTTCGATGGAGTCGAGACCCGGAAAACCGTTGCGCGGACCGACCGCGGCGAGCCGTCCCGGACCAACCGCGGCGAGCCGTCCCGGCCCGGCCTCGGCGAGCCGTCCCGGCCCGGCCGGGCGCGGCTCACGCCCTGGCCGGCTTTCCGGCCCTCCGACGCCCGGGCGGGCCTTGCCCGGCCGGCCCTTGCCCGGCCGGCCCGCAAGAAAGGAGACGAAAAAGGGGCCGGCGATCTTGCCGGCGCCGACGAGCAGCTTGGCCGCCCTGCTGGACCGGCTGCGACGGCTCGTCGACTCCGGCGCGAACCAGGACGAGATCATCACCCGTCTCTCGGACATCCTGCGGAGCTGCGACATCCGGATACGACTCGACCGCGTCGACGCGGCCGCCCCCGATCCGGGCGCCTCGGCGCCTGGACCGTCCGAGCGCCCGACCGCGGGCAGCTCCGCTGGCGGCCCCGCCGCCCCTGCGCGGCCCGCGCCTCCCGCCGCGAGCCCCGAACAGTCCGCGGAGCTCGACCCGCCCAGCCCCCGCCCGGAACACGCCGAAGCCCGCCCCGAGCCCCGGGACGCGGAGCCGGCGGCGCCGGCCGAGCCGGGCCCGGCCGGCCCTGACCCGGCCGTCAGCCCTGACTCGGCCGGCGGCCCGGCCGGACCGACCGCCGAACAGAAACGGCGGAACCGCAAGAAGAAGAACCGCAGGGCGCGGCAGGTGCTGGTCGTCCCGACCTCGAGACAGGCGGACGGCTCGCACTGCCTCGACTTCGGGGGCCTCGAGCCGTTCGGCGGCCGGGCCGCCGCCGACGCGCCGCGCGAGGCCGCCGACGCGGAGATCGGGCGCGCCGTCCTCTGCGTCGGCCGCCGGAGCCACCAGAGCCGCCCTCTCAGCTTCGAGTGCAACGGCCTTGTCCTCGACGCGCGCCGCTGGCGCGTCCTGGCCGCGCCGCCGCCGGCCTTCAACGCCCGGTTCCGCGTGCAGGCGGTCGACGAGCTCCTCGGGCGGGGCGCGTACGACATCATCCGCGTCGACGACGGGACGATCGTGACCCTCTACCACTGGGTGCACCCGACGGACGGCCCGGAGTGGTGCCTGGCGAGCAGCAACGCTTACGACGTCTCGGCCCTGCGCTGGGCCGGCGCGCAGACCTACGCCGAGATGTTCGTCGACCTCGCGCGCCGGGCCGCGCCCGAGTTCGTGCAGGCCACGTGGCTGCACCTCGCGCCCCGCCGCGGCGCGGCGCGCCTCGCGTTCACGCGGCCGCCCCCCGCCGGCCTCTGCTACAGCATCGGCTTC
>DATLOS010000598.1:0-2724 GCA_035536155.1 Elusimicrobiota bacterium | reverse complement strand
CGCCAGCTCGAGGATCGGGCGGCTGACGTTCCAGGCCAAGGATAGCCCCAGCCCGGCCGCGCAGGCAAGGGCGCCGAGGAAGACGATGGTGAGGACGTCGTAGAGGCGATCCGCGTGGGCGTAGGATTCGACGGCGGGCTGGCGCACGACGACGCCCCAGGGCGGCGACCCTATGGGCGAGTAGGCGCTGAGGACGGGCACGCCGTCGGCGTTGACGAACTCGGAAGCGCCCTCATGACGGTCCAGGAGGGCGCGCACCGGCGGGCTGTAAGCGACGTTCTGGAGGAGCTTCTCGCGTTGGGGATGCGCGACGATCGCGCCGTTCTGGTCCACGATGTAGGCGTAGCCGGAGCGGCCGATCCGGATGCGGGCGATGCCGCCCAGGTCGTGCTCCTTGAGCAGGATGCCGCCGGCCAGGACGCCGAGAAGGCGCTTGCCGCGGAAGATGGGCGCGCAGATCGCCACGGCCGGCTCCCCGCTGCGCGAACGGTACACGCCGGAGAACGTCGTCGTGCTCGTGCGGATCACGGGCGCCACGAACTGCTCGTAGGTGGAGGCGGGGAACAGCCGCCGGGTGTCCGGCTCGGCGCGGTCCATGGCCAGCACCTTGCCGGAGGCGTCCAGGACGAAGAAGCCGTCCAGGGTCTCGGTCACGTCGACCACCAGCGTCGTGGCGTACGCGAGCTTCGCGGGGTCCAAGTCGCGGATCCCCGGCTCGGCCGCCAGCTCGGCCACGGTCTGGCGGGCCTTGGACAGCGCCTCCTCGATCTGGGTCGCCAGCGCCCGGGCCATGGCGAGCTCGTCCTGCTGCTTCTGGGCCTCGAGCGCCCTCCGGCTGTAGTGGATCGTCAGCAGGCCCGCCGCCAGCACCGCGGCCGAGGAGACGACCGTCAGCAGACCCGCCAGCTTGACCCGCAAGCCTAGGCGGGGACCGCGCGACCGAGGATTACGCGGGCTCACCGACGAAGTTTACAAATTCGAGCGCGGCGCCAGGGTCAGCGGTCGTCGCCGGGGCTTTCGACCCGCCCGTGGAAGGGGCAGTAGCCCATCATCTCGGCGTTTCCGAACGGGTCCGTTCCGCGATCCTTGTAGCCGAGGGACGCGACCAGGCCGTCGAAGTCGCCGTTCGAGCCGTAATGCATGATCTTGGCCAGGTGCTCCAGGAACTGGCAGGTGTCCTTGTCGGAGTTTCCCAGGCCGCCCTGGGGCGTGCAGAAGGTGACCCGGGCCCACGCCAGCTTCTGGCCCTTGGGATCGATGGTCTTCATCCACCAGTACTCGGTCTCGTAGGCCAGCTTCTCGCCCTTGATCACCTCCTTCGGGTTCAGCTTGCCCTGGTCGTGATCGCGCGAGTGCGCGGACTCGTGGATGGCCGTCGCGGCCGCGAACGCGTCGCCCAGCGCGGCCTGGAGCTTGTAGAAGACCTTGTTGAAGTAGATGCCGACGGGCGCGCTCTTCGTGTACACGTAGACGCCGAGCTGGGACTCGTTGAGGGAGTCGGTGTAGCTCATGAGCCCGGAGTCGCGGATGTGCTTGCCGTGGCTGTAGGCCTCGCCCAGCATCGGCGGAGGCGGGGCCTCGGCCAGGGAGCGGGTCCGGTTCAGCTCGGAGCGCATGGCGTTCATCATCCCGTCGACGGTGCCCTCGGTGCTCCTGTCCGGCTTGGCCCAGCCTTCCAGCGCCGGCGTTACGACGTCGGAGCCGGCGCCGGAGTTCACGCTGTCGAAGAGCGACTCGGCCCTCGCGCGCAAGTCGCTGTCGGGATGAGCGCTCTCCTGGGAAGCGGCGCGGACCTCGTTGGAGCGCCGCTCCATCTCCTGGGCGTTGGTCTTGTGGACGGGCGCGTCCGCGGTGACGGGCGCGTCGTAGGCGACCCGCACCGAGGGGCGGTTCGCGTCCGCCCCCGAGAAGCTCGGCCAAAATAGAAGCAACGACGCCAATGCCGCGCGCCTCATCCTATTAAGGAGTGTGGACCCAGGTGGGCCCGCGCGCAGGTTCCAAAGAGCCCACTCGAAACTAGGCTAAAAGGCCTAGATTATTGAGTCGCGGCAGCGGGCGCTCCATCTGCCGATGGAGCGCCGCTTCCGTCGCCCGCGGATGGAGCGGGCTGGGCGCCCGCGCCGTCGCCTTCGGGGATGGCGGGGTAGTCCGCCGGATTGACGGCTGGAGGCTGGGTGGAGGCGTTTGGTTGCGCAAGCTTGGCCAGGTCCTCCTGCGGCATGGCCTTGGCGAGGATGCTCTTTATCACCGAGGCCTCCTTTTTGCGCATCTGCTCCATGGGCGCGGTGAGCTCGCGCGCGTCGCGCATCCAGGCCAGGTGGCTTTCGAGGTAATCGCCTTTGCGGACGATGTAAAGATCGTCCTCCGTGCCCATCGACTTATCGGGGCCCGCCGAGCGGATCACGAAGCCGTCGTCCATCCCTTGAAAATAGTACGGCTGACCCCACGGATCCTTGAGGATGTCTCGGCCCGTGCGCGTCGTGATCTCGTGAGCGAGGTGCTCGGGGATGTCCTTCGGGACGCCCCCGTGCGTCTCGAAGAACTCCGAAAGCTTGTGGTCGAAGTTGGCCATGTCGTACGAGGCCTGGACTCCGCGGACCTTGGCGACCATGATCTTGGCTTGGGCCATGGCCTGCTTGTGGTAATAGCCCATGGCGGCGACGAGGCCCAACGCGAGGATTACCTGAGAAGCGCCCATGGCCCGGATATAAACCCGGAACCGCG
>DATLOS010000597.1:0-4194 GCA_035536155.1 Elusimicrobiota bacterium | reverse complement strand
TAAAGATCCGGCCGATCGACAGCCTTGGCCGGCTCCCCGGAACGGGAGCCGGCCTTTGGCGTAGGGCCCATAGTCCCGAAGGCGTCGAGGACCTCAAGGGATCCTTTAACGTATTCCCGCGGCGATTGGTGAAGACATGCGGCATGGAGGACCGAGATCAGCACGAAGGCGGCGCTCGCGCTCAGCACTCCCATGATGGCGCGCCATCTACGAGTCGCGGCGAAGATGGCGAGATAGGGCCCGGCGATTGCCCATTGCAGGACACCGAGAAATAGGAAAACGACCATGAGACCGAACGGGATGCCAAGGCACAGCATGAGCGTCTTGCCGTCGCCTTCGTTCGGCATGGATTGAGCCAGCGCCAGGCACACGAGCGGGCAGGCGACCAGGATCGCGGCGTTCCCGGCGAACACGACGAGCATGCCTTCGCCGAACTCCGATGCCGCGGGGAAAGCCCGCGTCAACGCATAGGTCAGCGCCAGCACGAATGTCCAAAGGACGGGCACGCGGAGGAAGAGCTGGCTTATCACAAGGTGTATTTACACCGTCTAGCGCGATTTGTCACGCGGCTGTCACGCGGGGGGGGTACTGTATCGGCATGTCGTCGGTGGCGGAAGAGCGCGCGCGACCGGCCCCGGCCATCCGGTTTCGACGGCCAGGAGACCGCGCTTTCCAGGCCGCTCTGGGAGCGGTGGCCCTTCTGGTCGTCGCTCTCGCGCTCGCCTTGGCGTGGCAGCTGGCCGTGCGCTCGCACCCGGTCTGGGCTAAGTTCGGCCCCGCCTTCCTTTGGACGAGCGAGTGGGACCCCGTCGCGGAGAAGTTCGGCGCCCTGCCCTTCATCTACGGCACGCTCGCTTCCTCGGCGCTCGCGATGGCCATCGCGCTGCCCCTGGGGATCGGCTCGGCGGTCTTTTTGGCCGAGCTCGCGCCGCGCGGACTTTCGGCCGTGGTGAGCTTCGTCATCGAGCTTCTCGCCGCCGTGCCCAGCGTCATCCTCGGGCTCCTGGGCATTTTCGTGCTCGTTCCGGCGGTGCGGGCCGTGGAGCCAACCTTGACCCGGCCCTTGGGCTTCCTGCCCTTCTTTAGAGGAGCGCCCTACGGCGTGAGCCTCTTGGCCGCGGGCCTCATCCTGGCCTTCATGATCCTGCCCTACATCACGGTGATCTCGCGCGAGGTCCTGCTCGCGGTCCCGCGCTCCCTCAAGGAGGCGATGCTCGGCATCGGCGCGCCGCGCTGGGAGGTGGTGCGCCACGTGAGCCTGCCGTTCGCGCGCTCGGGCATCCTGGGCGCCTCCTTCCTGGCCCTGGGCCGCGCCCTCGGCGAGACGATGGCCGTGACCATGGTGATCGGCAACAACCCCAAGATCTCGCTCTCGCTCCTCGACCCGTCCTACAGCATGGCCGCGGTGATCGCCAACGAGCTGGCCGAGGCGGCGAGCGACATGCACATGGCGGCCCTGATCGGGATCGGCCTGACCCTCTTCGGCATCACGTTGCTCATCAACGCGGCGGCCCGGCTCATGCTCTACCGCCTGACCCGCCCGAGGGCGGGATGAACGAGGCCGCCTTCGTCCGCCGCAAGCTCCAGGGGCGCATCATGTTCGCCCTTTGCGCGGCCTGCGCCGGCCTCGCGGTCACTGTCCTCTTCCTGATCCTGGGCTACATCGCTTATCACGGCTTCGCGAATTTGAACTGGTCCTTCTTCACGCGCCTGCCCAAGCCCGTCGGCGAGACGGGCGGGGGGATCGCGAACGCCATCGTGGGCTCGGCCAAGGTCGTGGGTTTGGGCGGCTTCATCGGCGTGCCGATCGGGGTCCTCGCGGGCCTTTGGCTCGCGGAGTTCGGCGACAACCGCCTGGGATTCGCGGTGCGCTACGCGGCGGACGTCCTCAACGGCGTCCCTTCCATCATCGTCGGGCTCTTCGCGTACTCTTTGGTCGTGATCCCGCTCAAGCACTTCAGCGCGCTGTCGGGCAGCCTCGCCTTGGCCTTCATCGTCGTTCCCATCGTCCTGCGCAACACCGAGGAGTTCGTGCGCCTCGTGCCCCACAGCTTGCGCGAGGCCGCGCTGGCTTTGGGCGTGCCCCAGTGGAAAGTGGTGCTGCGCGTGATCCTGCCCACCGCCTCGAAGGGGATCCTGACCGGGGCGCTCCTGGCCCTTTCCCGCGTGGCGGGCGAGACCGCGCCGTTGATCTTCACGGCTTTCGGCAACCGCTTTTGGGACGGCGGGTGGATGCAGCCCATCGCCACCTTGCCCATGGCGATCTTCACCTATGCGATCTCGCCCTACGACGACTGGCATCGGCAGGCCTGGGCCGCGGCCCTGGTGCTCATGCTCTTCGTCCTATCGGTGAACGTCGCAGCCCGGATCTTCCTTAAGCCGTCCCACGGAGACGCCCACGGATGACCATGACGATCGAGCCCCGACCACCCGCGCCGACCCTTCCCACGCCCAAGGCGGATGCCCCTGCGACGCCGGAGCAGGCGCAGCCCCGTCTCGCGCTCGACATCCGAAGCCTCAGCGCCGGCTACGGCTCCGGCTTCGTGATCCGGGACGTGAGCCTGGGCGTGCGCGACCGCCAGGTCACCGCCATCATCGGCCCCTCGGGCTGCGGCAAGTCGACCTTGATCCGCTGCCTCAACCGCATGCACGAGGTGGCGCCGGGGGCCGTGATGCAGGGCGAGATCCTCCTCGAGGGCCGCGACGTCCTGAAGATGGATCCCGTGCTCCTTCGCCGCAAGGTGGGGATGGTGTTCCAGCGTCCGAACCCGTTTCCCACGATGAGCGTGTTCGGAAACGTGGCCGCCGGCCTAGTCCTCAACGGCATGATCGACCGCGGCGCGCTGGCGGAGAAGGTCGAGGTGAGCCTGCGCCGCGCGGCGCTGTGGGACGAGGTGAAGGACAAGCTGGACAAGCCCGGCGTCGGGCTCTCCGGCGGCCAGCAGCAGCGCCTGTGCATCGCGCGGGCCTTGGCGGTGGACCCCCAGGTCCTCCTCCTCGACGAGCCCTGCTCGGCGCTCGACCCCATCGCCACCGCGCGCATCGAGGAGCTCCTCCTCGAGCTGCGCGAGCAGCTCACCATCGTGATCGTGACCCATAACATGCAGCAGGCGGCCCGCGTGTCCACGCGGACGGCCTTCATGCTGATGGGAGAGTTGGTAGAATACGGCGAGACCCAGCAGATTTTCACCCAGCCCTCGAACAAACGCACCGAGGACTACATCACGGGCCGCTTCGGGTAATTGGAATGAAACGACACTTCGAAGACGATCTTCGCGACCTCCGGGCTTCCATCCTGCGCATGGGCGCCTTGGCCGAGGAGATGATCCACTACGCGGCCAAGGTGCTCTCCGAGCGCGACGAGAGCTACGTGGCCGAGGTCAAGCGGAAGGAGGACCAGGTCAACAACCTCCACATCGAGATCGACGACCGTTGCCTGAAGCTCCTCGCGCTCAACCAGCCCGCGGCCGGCGACCTGCGCCTCATCGCGGCGGCGATCAAGATCAACTCCGACTTGGAGCGGGTGGCCGACCAGGCGGTGAACATCGCCGAGTCCGGCACCTACCTGTGCCGCCTGCCCCGGATCAAGCTCTACGACATCCCGCGCATGGTCGAGCTCGCCGCGGCGATGCTCAAGGACAGCCTCGACGCCTTCGCGCGGGGCGACGTCGAGCTCGCCCGCTCGGTCATCCGCCGCGACGACGAGGAGGATCGGCTCAAGAGCGAGATGTTCAACGAGCTGGTCCAGCTCATGCAGTCCGACGCCTCCACGATCCAGCGCGCGATGGACATCATCCTCATCTCCCGCAACCTCGAGCGCATCGCCGATCACGCGACCAACGTCGCCGAGGACGTGATCTTCATGGTGCTGGCGAAAGACATTCGCCACCACGCCATTCCGCCCGCGGTATAATCGCGGAGTGAGAGTCCTCCTCTTCCGCCACGGTCCCGCGGGCGAGCGCCGAGCTTGGGCGGCGAAGGGGAAGCCCGACGCGGAGCGCCCGCTGACGAAGAAGGGCGTCGAGAGGACGCGCCAGGCCGCGCGCGGGCTGTGTCGGCTGGCCCCGCGCCTCGAGCGCATCGCGGCGAGCCCCCTCGTGCGGGCGGAGCAGACGGCGTACGCCCTCGCGGAGGCCTACCCGAAGACCGCCCGCGTCTCCCTGGACGAGCTGGCTCCGGACGGCGACCGCGATC
>DATLOS010000596.1:0-6869 GCA_035536155.1 Elusimicrobiota bacterium | reverse complement strand
GCCTCGAGCCCCGCCTCGCCGCGGCCTGGGGCGCGCTGGGCGCCATCGAGGACTCCCCCCAAAAGCGCGCCGAGTACTTCGCCCGCGCCGCCGCCGAAGACCCCACTTCGCCGTTATATCGCGTCCGATAAGGTAAAATAGCTTCACAGGTTCGCCGGCGCATGGGCGCGGCAGCGCCCTTGTGCCGGCTTGCCTATAGTAAAATACGTTGCAAGCCGGCGTGGCGGAACTGGCAGACGCAAGCGACTCAAAATCGCTCGGTGCTCCGCACCGTGTGGGTTCGACTCCCTCCGCCGGCACACTCTAGCGCGCACGCATGGACAAACCCCTCCTGCGCAGGCTGCTCGTCCTCGCGGCGACGGCCTGCGCGGGCTTGGCGGGCTGGCGCCTGTGGAGGGCCTACGGCGAGCGCCGCGCCGAGGCCGCTCTCACGGCGGCCGACGAGGCCATGGACCGCAAGGAGTATCCCCAGGCCTTGGCCGCCCTCTCCGGCGACTTGCGGGCCCTGGCCAAATCCCGCCGCTACCGCGCCCTCTGCCTGCGCGCCGAGGCGCTCTCGGCGCTGTCGCGCATCCCCGAGGCCTCCGCCGATCTCGAGACGGCGCGAGCGCTCGACCCGTCGCTGTGGGACGCGCCCTACGGCCTGGCGCGCCTGGCGATGTCGGGGCTCCAGGATTGCCGCGGCGGCCTCAAGACCTTGGACGAGGCGCTGGGAAAGACCGGCGAGGTCTATTGGTCCAAGTCGAAGGAGCGGGCCTCGGTGTTTCGCCTGCGCTGGCGCTGCCTGCAGAGCCTGGGCGACGTGGAAGGCGCCGCCGCCGACCAGGGCCGCGAGCTCGCCCTACGCATGGAGTCCGGCGAGACGGCGGGAGAGGAGGTGCGCGGGATCCTCGCCGCCCGGGCCTGGTCGAACTACCTCCTCTATGAAAAGATGGCGCAGAGGATAGCCCAGGGCGACTGGAAGCAGGTCTACCAGGAGCGCTACGGGCGCTCCGCCGACGCCGAGCGAGGGAGCGTCCCCCCGCCCGCGAGCGATCCCAAGTCGCTGGCCGAGGCCGCCCCGTTCGCCTTCCTATCGCAGGCGGAAAGCGACGCTACCGGCGCCCTGGCCCTGCGCGAGGAGCCGAACCTCCGCCTCCTGCGCGCGCGGATCTTCGTCGCGGCGGGAAAAGCCGACGCCGCGGCCGCCGACCTCGCGGCCGCGCCGGGGATGGAGGGCCGGGCGGAGTATTGGCTCCTCAGGGCCTCGATCGACGGCCAGCGCAAGAGCTACAAGGACGCGCTGGCCTGGGTGGAGAGGGCGCTCTCGCTCGAGCCCGCCAACGCCGAGGCCCTGCGCATGCGCCCGATGCTCGAGGAGCTCCTCGCCCGCGTCAGCGCGTCAGCGCCGAAACCGAAACGAACTCGAAGCCCTCGCTCTGGAGCCGGGGCACGAGCTCGGTAAGGCAGTCGTAGGTCCCCTGCCAGTAGTGGTGCCCGATGGCGACCGCGCTGCCGTTCTTGCGCGCGCGCTTGGAGATCGCCCGGAGCAGATGCTCACAGGTGGCCTTGTCGTGCTTCTTGCCGTCCTCGAGGAAGAGGTCGTTTCGCGCCGTCGGGATCCCGGCCGCGCGCGCCTCCTGGAAGGCGACGCTCTTGGGGGAGACCCAGCTGTCGACGAAGAAGAGCCCCCGCTTCTTGAGCTCCGGCATGAACCAGCGCATCAGGGGCTGGTTCTGCGTGCCCCTCAAGGAGCGATGGTTGTTGAGGCCCACGGCCTGGGGGATGTCTTTGGACGCCTTGTCGAGGAGCTTGAGCACGCTCTTCTTGTCCGCCTCGGTGGCGGCGTTCGGGTCGAGGTCCAGCTTCTGGAAGGGGTCGAAGGGGAAGTGGATGAGGACCTCCTTGCCCGCCTTCTTGGCCGCCTCGCCCGCGGCCTTGGTGCGCGGGGACTCCGGCATCACCGCGGCCGTGTAGGGCCAGGGGATCGCCCACCACTTCTCGTCGGGGACGTTCTTCTTGTAGGTCAGGCCGAAGTCGTCGATCACCACCGCGATGCGGGGCTTGGCCGCGGGCTGCTGGGCCCGCGCCGCGCCGCCGATGAGAAGGAAAGCCAAGACGCTAGTCGCCTTCATACGCCTCCAAGTTGCGAAGCCCCAAAACCCACGGAATTCCGAAGGCCGCCGCGTTCAAGGCGGCCACGCCCGCCGCGCTGGCCCAGGCCGCCCACGGCACCCAGGCGCCGGCGCGGCCGAGGATCTGCTGGAAGTGCATCTGCATGGGGATCGCCTCGATGCCCATGACCAAGGCGATATAGCCCAAAGCGCAGGCCATGTAGACGAAGCCCCCCGCCGAGGACTCGATCTGGTGGATGTTCTCCACGCTGAACTTGGGAAAGAACGCCCCCAGCCCCACCCCCATCCCGCACAGCGCGCAGGCGGTGAGCCAGATGGTGACCAAGGTCAGCCTCGCCACGAAGGGATCGGCGTCGAGGATGTGGTTGGTCGCGGCGACCAAGGCCGTGGCGATGACCAAGGTCGGGGCCAGCGAGAAGGCCAGCTTCTGCGTCATGATCCCGCCCACGTCGACCGGGGCCCCGCGCAGCACCCACCAGCTGCGGCCCTCGAGGCTGACCGAAGGGAAGGTAAAGCGCAGGCCCAGCGAGCAGAGGACGAAGCCGGTGGTCCCGATGTTGAGAAAGCACACCAGGCTCTTGAGCTCGGGCGTGTCGAGCGGCAGGCGGCTGATGCTGAAGAGATAGACGAAGACGATCGAACCCACCAGCATGATCTGCGACCAATGCTTGATGTCGCGAAAGAAGGTCTTGCGCTCCTTCCAGAGGAGCGCGCCGAGCACGCGCCCGCGCTCTCCGAGCAGGCGGATCTCCGGCATCGGCGGCAGGTCCGTCGGACGGCTGCCCCGGGGACTCTCCTGGGCGCCGGAGTAGGCCAAGGCGTAGGTCCGGTCCGCCGCGAGGATCAGGATCGCGAAGGCGGCCGCCGCGGATCCCCAGAGGAGAGCCGCCTGGGCGGCGAAACCCGCCCAATCGCCCACGGCGCAGGCGGAGAGGCCGCGGGTCATCCACCAGGACGGGGCAAAGGGCGCCGTCGGCGCCTGCAGATAGTTCAAGTACTCGGCCACGCGGCGCAGCATATCCGGCCGCACCAGGCGCTCGGGCTGGGAGAAGCGCAGGAGCCCGTAGAGAAGCGCCGTGGAAAGGCTGGAGAGCGCCCACACCGCGTCGCGCGTGCGCGCGGACGGGAAAGCGCGCATCAAGGCCAAGGTGAAGGCCATCCCGACGATCGCCGCGAGAAGCAGGCAGGGTGCTAGGAGGAAGAGGAAGCCCGCGTGGAAGCTCCAGCCCAGCCCGCGGACCCGGGCCAGGGCGATCACGAACGGAAACAGCGCCAGGCCGATCATCCACGAGGAGAAGAAGGCCGCCTCGAGGGACTTGTCGGCGAAGACATCGCGCATGCGCACCGGCGCGCGCATCAAAAATCGCAGGTCCGAGGCGTAGAAGAGAGTGGTGAGCGAGATGATCAAGCTCGACATGATCACCATGCCGAAGGTGGTGAGCATGGCCATCGCGGTGAGCTTCCACACGAGCAGGGGCCCGATGAGCTCGATCGCGTTCAGGAAGGTCAGGAGCCGGAAGAAAGCGCGGTAGAGCCCGAAGAGCATCCAGAAGCCCAGGGAGAGGAAGGCCGCGTTGCGGACCCACTCCCAGCGTTTGAGGCCGGCGACGCGGTTCTTGAGGCAGCGCAGGCGCCGCGCGACGAGCGGCAGCATCAGAGGTTCTTGAGGAGCGCGGCGTACTCGCCGGCGCCGGTAAGCTGGAGGAAGATGTCCTCGAGGTGCCCGCCGGAGCTCGTGGAGCGTCCGCGGAGCTCCGCGAGAGTCCCCACCGCCTGCAGGCGCCCGCCCAGCATGATCCCGATGCGGTCGGCGATCTTCTCCGCGATCTCGAGGATGTGGGTGCACATGAAGATGGCGCAGCCCCGGGAGGCCAAGGTCTTGAAGATGTCCTTGGCCAGGCGCGCGCTCTTGGGATCGAGGCCGACCATGGGCTCATCGAGCAAAAGGGCCTTCGGCTCGTGGAGGAGGACGCTTGCCAGCACCAGCTTCTGGCGCATGCCGTGGGAGTAGGACTCGACGAGCTCCCCCCCGCGGTCCAGGAGCTCGAACATCTCGAGGAGCTCCGGCACGCGCTTTCTCTGCGTCTCGTAGGGCACCCCGTAGAGGTCCCCCACGAAGCGCAGGAACTCGGCGCCGGTGAGCTTGGGGTACACGAACGGCTCGTCGGGAACCAGGCCCAGGCGGCGCTTCGCGTCCAGGGTGTGGGTGACGACGTCGAAGCCGTCGACCCGCGCGGTCCCCGACGTGGGGCGCAGAAGGCCGGTGATCAGCTTGACCGTCGTGGTCTTGCCCGCGCCGTTGGGGCCGAGGAAGGCGAAGATCTCGCCGCGCGAGACGGTGAGGCTCAGGTCCTCGACCGCGACGAGGGAGCCGAAGCGCTTGCCGAGACGCTCGAGCTCGATCACGCCGGGACGGCGTGCGCCGAAACGGCGAGGAGCTCGGCGAAGCGGCGGAAGCGCTCCTCGATGGCGGGGAGCTCCAGGTCTTCCAAGCAGCGGGTGCTGAAGTCCGAGACGTTGAAGGAGGCCAGCACCGAGCCGTAGAGGAGCGCCCGCTTGAGCCGGGCCACGTCCCGGATGTCGGGGTCGGCGGCGAGAAAGCCCAAGAATCCCCCGGCGAAGGTGTCGCCCGCGCCCGTCGGGTCCTTCACGATCTCGACCGGGAAGGCCGGGAACGGGAAGACGTGCCCGCCGGCGTAGAGCAGCGCGCCGTGCTCGCCTTTCTTCACCACCACGACCCGCGGCCCCCACTCGGAGAGGCGCTTGGCCGCGCGGACGTTGTTCGACTCGCCGGAGAGCTTGCGCGCCTCCTCCTCGTTGATGAAGAGGACGTCGACGCGGCTGAGGAGCTCCTTCAAGGCCGGCTTCTTCGAGTCGATCCAGTAGTTCATGGTGTCGCAGGCGACGAGGCGCGGGGCCTTCATCTGCGAGAGGACCTCGGACTGGAGCTCGGGGTCGATGTTGGCCAGCAGGACGACCGGGCAGGCCTTCTGCTCGGCCGAGAGGGTGGGCCGGAACGTCTCGAAGACGTTGAGGTGCGTGGCCAAGGTCTTGGCGGAGTTCAAATCCTTGCCGAACTTGCCCACCCAGCGGAAGGTCTTGCCCGGGACGGACTTGAGGCCCGCGGTGTCGATGCCCTTCTTGGCGAGCATGGCGTGGAACTCCTTGGGGAAGTCCTCGCCCACGACGCCCACCATGCGCACCGGGGAGAAGTGCCGCGCGGCCAGCGAGAAGTAGACTGCCGAGCCGCCCAAGGCCTCGCGGCTCTCGCCCTCCGGGGTCTTCACGGAGTCGAGCGCGACCGACCCGACGACCAGGATCCCCGCGGACATCAGACGCCCTTCTCGCGCGCGTCCAAATAGCTCCGGATCTCGCGCTTGGCGCTCAGGTCCTTGAGATAGGAGTTGATGAGGTCGAGCCCGCGCTGCTGGCGCAGGGCCGCGGTGAACTCGGCCCCTTTCTTGTCGAAGCCCTTGTCCGAGCCCCCGTTGGCCGCGCGGTACTCCTCGCGCGCCTCTTCCGGCGCCACCTTCGCCGCGCTAAATAAGACCTGCTTGAGCTTGTTGGAGAGCATGGCCCGCCGCTGCTCCGCCTCGAAGCGCTCCGGGGAGCTGTGGAAGGCCGCGCGGACCTGCTGGAAGTAGAGCTGCTGGTCGAACTTCCCGTCGCGCTGGAAGAGCGGGACGCCGCGCAGCGCCAGGGAGATCTCGTCGTCGCCCACCTTGAGGCCCATGTCCTCGGCGGCGGAGGCGAGGAGCTCGTCGACGATCATGTCCTGGAGGACGAGTTTCTTCACCTCGTTCTGGCGCTCCTCGCTGACGTCCCCCTGCGCGCGCAGGCGGTCGAGGATCCCGTTGACCCGGGTGCGGAAGGAGATATAGGGGATCTTCGCGCTCCCCACCACGGCGACCGCCTCGGAGCGGTCCGCCCCGGTGAAGAAGTAGCCGCCCAGGCCGACGAAGATGCCGATGAGGAACACGAGCGCCATCGACAGGATGAGGCCCTGGCGGTAGCGGCGGAGAAATCCGATCATGACGTGACGCCCCCTTCTTCCTTTTCTTTTTCCCGCTCCGGCTCGTCGGCGGCCTCCGAGGCGGGCGGCAGCATGGCGCAGCCGCCCTCGAACACGGCCCCCTCCTCGATGGTGAGCTTCGGGGTGCGGATGTTGCCGACCAGGCGGCCGCCGGCCTTGAGCTCGATCTGGGCGGACGCGACCACGTCCCCGTGGACGGCGCCCCCGATCACCACGAAATCGGCGCAGACGTCTCCCTTGATGCTGCCGTTGCGGCCCACGATCACGGTCTGGGCCTCGGACACCGTTCCCTCGAGCTCGCCTTCGACCCGCAGGGATCCCCGGACCGTGACGGCTCCGTGGAAGTAGGCCTCGGGCCCGACGACCGTGAGGACGTCGGAGCTCTCCGCCTTGCGCACGCCTTTCGGGAACAGGCTCATCCGGCGGACGTCACTCGGCTCCGGCCTCGACCCGCAGGAAGCGCATCGGGTTCGTGGGCCGGCCGTGGCGCCAGACCTCGTAGTGGAGGTGGTGGCCGGTGGAGCGGCCGGTGGTGCCCATGTAGGCGATCATCTGCCCGCGGGCGACGCGGTCGCCGACCTTGACGCGCAGGCCGACGATCTGCCCGGCGACTGGAGCGACTACTCGCGCGATGCGGTCCTCGTCGAATTGCACGCGTCCGGCGATCGCCAACTGCCCGGTCGACTCGCTTTCCGCGGCGGGGGCGACGACGATCGACGCGA
>DATLOS010000595.1:0-8263 GCA_035536155.1 Elusimicrobiota bacterium | reverse complement strand
ATACTGGTACAGCGCCTCGATGGCGTAGCGGTCTCCTTGGATCACGAACAGGTCGCAATGCGAGGGGCCCGCCCGCCACGGCGCCTCGCCTCGAAGCGGGATGTCGGCGCAGATCTCCACCGGAAACCCGTGATGGGTGGTCTGCGAGGCGGATTTCCCGTCCTCCTGGCAGTACCGGGCGGCCCAGTGCTGCCCCGGCGAGAAATACGTGACCCGGACGGTGAAGATGCCGTCTCCCCAGACCAGGTTCCCGTGCCCCCCGGCCGCCGTGCCGAACGAGGCGGCGTTCTTCCACGGGGCGAAGCCCGGCGGCGGCGTGAAGGTCCAGCCGCTGTCCTCGATGGCGCTCGACGCCGCCGCTTCCCGCGGGCCGACGGAGCTCTTCCCGGATTCGGCCGGCCGGGATTCCTTCACGACCATGTCGAGGCCGCTTGCGCCGGCCTCCCGCCCGGGAGCCGGGGCGGCGCGCGCGCGGGACGGAGCCCGCGGCTCGGTCCGGACCGCGGGCAGGACGGGGGCGTAGGCCTTGCCCCGGCGAGACACGCCCATGACGACGACGGGCCATGCGGCGTCTCCCCAAGGGCGCTCGAACGACTCGCCGCGCGGAGCGCCCGCGTCCCAACTGTCGAGATGATAGTCGCCGGAGACCTCGGCGAGATTCGACCAGAGCCCGTCCCACTCGACGAGGGCGCCGTCGGCGATCGCCTTCTCGACGAGGCCGGGATAACGCGCGGCGAACCACTCCCGTGAGACGCCGACCGCCGTGATCCGCTCGATGACCGGGGCGCCGCGCGGGCCCCGCAGGTCGATAGCCGCCTGCAGCGCCAGACCCGCCGTCTCGCCGCGCGCGATCACCCGCACGCGCGCTCCCGCGTCGGCCGCCTTCAGCAAGATCCGCTCGAAGGGCTCCGTAAGGCGCCGGTCCTCGGGGGCGGGCGCCGCGGCGAGGTTCCACGTCACCACCATCGGCTCCCGGGACAGCGCGCGCAGGAAGCCCCCGGCGCCGACGCCCGAATCGAGGCCCCAGCCGCCCCCGCGGCGCTCGGTTCCCGGCAGGGCCAGCGGGTCCCCCGAGAACGGCGCCGCGAGCACGAAGGTCAGCTCCCAGCTCGACTTGGGCAACCCCTCCCGGACCCAGCGCACGGCCTGAGCGTCGACCGCCGCTTCCAGGCGGGCCAGCGCGCCCGCCTCGTCTCCGGCGCGCGCGTGCCGCCAAGCCTGGGATATCCCGAAGCTCAAGAGGCCCGCCAGCGCCACGGCGATGATGCCTCGCATGGGCCTCGTCAGTGCGGCGGACTCAGCGCGTCGATCACTTTCTCGAGCATCCCGGTCTTCTCCTCCCGGCGGCCCTCGGGATAGCGGTATTGGACGGTGATCGGAGTCGGGCCGGCGAAGATCGAGAACTCGTCGTAAATGCGGCCTTCTCCGGCACCGGCCCCGATGCAGACGTCCATCGGAAGGCCCTTATACGCGGCGCGGTTCGCCTTCATGCCCCGCTCTTCGCACGTCCGCGCCGCCTGCGGAGGGTCCTGCTTGCGATAGTAGATCACGCTGACGCCGAACGGCGGCTGGTCCCAGGTGTTCAGGAAGTCGTTGGTCCTTCCGTTCTCCCAGCGGCGCAGGCCCGGCGGGGCGCGGTAACGCCACCCGGAATCGCCGATCGGATCCCCGGCGTCGAGCGGCGACGCCTCTTCCGGCGGCGGGGGGGCGCTCTCCCGGACCACCATGTCCAGGCCGCCGCGAGGCGCCTGGACGCCCCCGGCCGGCGGCGCCGGCCGGGGCGCCGCGGGCGCGGCATAGGCCGCGGCGCCGCGCCGGGACACGCCCAAGGCCACCGCGGCCCAGTCCGCCCCGTCGAGGCGGACCTCGCGGCCGCTCGGCGCCGCGCCCCCCAGCCAGCTGTCGACATGGAAGGTCCCGCCCGCGTCGCCCGGCCGGGTCCAGACCGCGTCGAGCTCCCCGATGGACGCGGCGCCCATGACCTGCTCGGATAGGCCGGGAAAGCGCTGGCCCACGTAGACGAAGGACGCGCCCAGCAGCACGAGCCTCTCGACCACGGGGGCTGTCCGCCCCTGGCCGGCCTCTCGGGCGCCCGAGAGGGCGAGGCCCGCCGCGTCGCCCGGGGCCACGACGCGCACCCGCACGCCCGCCTCGGCCGCCCGGACCAGTATGCGGGCGAACGGCGCCACGCGCTCGCGGTCCGCCGCGGACGGCAAGGCGGCGAAGCCCCAGGTCACCGTCGCCGGCTCCCGGCCCAGAGCGCGCACGATCTCCCCATACGAATCCCCGCCGCCGGGATCGACGACGACTATGGTCAGGAGCCGGTCGGGGCCCGCCTTGAGCACCAGCGCCGCCGCCAGGGCGTCGAGGCGGGCCTCGGCCTTGGCCAGCGCCGCCGGCTCTCCCCTGCCGCCGCGCGTCGCCCAGAAAAGGCCGAAGCAGAGCAGCCCCGCCAAACCCACCGCCAGAATGCCGCGCATCGGCCCAAGGATAGCCCGGCCCTTTCGGCCCCGCAAGCGGCCGCCAAAAAGCTAAAATATAGAGTCTCTTCCTTAAGAGGTTCTCCCCATGACCAATATTCACCCCACCGCGGTCGTCCACCCCACGGCCAAGATCGACCCCGCCGCCCAGATCGGACCCTACGCCATCATCGGCGAGGACGCGGTCATCGGCGCGGGGACGACGGTCGGCGCCCACGCGGTCGTCGAGTTCGCGACCTTGGGCAAGGACAACCGCCTGCATCCCGGCTGCTACGTCGGCACCGCCCCCCAGGACCTGAAGTACGCGGGCGAGAAGACCCGCCTGTCCATGGGCGACAAGAACGTGGTGCGCGAGTGCGTGACCCTGAACCGCGGCACCGGCCAGGGCGGGGAGACCCGCATCGGCTCGGGCTGCCTCTTCATGGCCTACTCGCACGTCGCCCACGACTGCCATATCGGCAACGGGATCGTGCTGGTCAACTCGGTCGGCATCGCCGGCCACGTCGAGATCGGCGACCACACCGTGGTCGGCGGCATCTCCGGCATCCACCAGTTCGTGCGCATCGGGCGCTTCTGCATGATCGGCGGCGGCTCCATGGTGGGCAAGGACATCCCCTCCTTCTGCATGTGCCAAGGCGACCGCGCGACCCTGCGCGGCTTGAACGTGGTCGGCCTGCGCCGCTCCGGCCTGCCCCGCCAGACGGTCTCGGCGATCCGCGAGGCGTATCGGGCGCTGTTCCTCTCCGGAAGGCCGCTCGAGGCCGCCTTGGCCGAGCTCAAGGCGCCCGACGCCTTGCCCGAGGTCCTGGACATGGTCCAGTTCATCGAGAGCTCCAAGCGCGGCGTGATGCGGCCCGCGACCGGCGCGCAGGCGGAGGAAGAGGTCACCCTCTAGATGGCGGAGACGGTCGGCCTCATCGCCGGCTCCGGGCGCTTCCCCATCCTCTTCGCCGAGGAGGCCCGGCGCATGGGCACGCCCGTCGCGGCGGTGGCCCTCTCCGGCGTCACCGACGCCTCGCTGGGGAGCCTCGTGTCCAAGATGGAGACCTTCAAGCTGGGCCAGGTCAGCGCCCCGCTCAAGTTCTTCAAGGAGGCCGGGGTGCGCAAGGCGGTGATGGCGGGCAAGGTCCAGCACGCCTCGCTCTTCGGCGGGGTGATGCCCGACCTGCGCGCGGTGAAGATCCTGGCCTCGCTCAAGGACCGGCGCACCGACACCATCCTATCGGCCGTGGCCGACGAGTTCGCGAAAGAGGGCATCGAGCTCCTCTCCTCGGCGACGTTTCTTTCGCACCTCATCGCGCGGGAAGGCACGCTCACCAAGCGCGCGCCGAGCGCGTCCGAGCGCGCCGACCTCGAGCTGGGCTGGCGCGCCGCGAAGGCCCTGGCCGGCTTCGACATCGGCCAGAGCGTCGCGGTGGCCGACGGCGCCGTGGTCGCGGTGGAGGCGATGGAAGGCACCGACGCCATGCTCTTGCGCGCGGCCGACATCGCCCGGGCCAACGGAGCCGCGCCCTCCCTCGCCTTGGTCAAGGTCGCCAAGCCCCGCCAGGACTTCCGCTTCGACCTGCCCGTGGTCGGCCTGGAGACGCTCGCTACCTTGGAGAAGGCCAAGGCGCGCTCCTTGGCCCTCGAGGCCGACGCCACGTTGATCTTCGACAAGGACGCCTTCCTGGCCAAAGCCGACGCCATGGGCCTCGCGGTCGTCGCGATGAAGGAGGCTCCGCGAGCATGACCCAGAAGAAGATCCGCATCGCCGTGATCGGCGCCGGCCGCATCGGCACCTACCACGCCCGCATCCTGGGCAAGCACCCGGGCGTGGAGCTGGTGGGCGTCTGCGACACCAACCTCTGGCGCGCCCAGGTCGCCGCTTGGCGCTCGGGCTCGGCCGCTTTCCGCGAATACGCCCCGCTCCTGTCCAAGATCGACGCCGCCATCGTCGCGGTGCCCACGGAGAAGCACTTCGAGGTCGGCTCCGCCGCGCTCGCCGCGGGCGTCCACTGCCTGATCGAGAAGCCGATCGCGGGCACCTTGGCCGAGGCCAAGGACCTCCTCGCGCTGTCCGAGGAGAAAGGCGTCGTGCTCCAGGTCGGCCACGTGGAGCGCTTCAACCCCGCCGTGCTCAAGGCCATCGAGTACGTGCGCCATCCCCGCTTCATCACCGTCGAGCGCCTCGGGCCCTACGACCCGCGCGTGGCCGGCATCGGCGTGGTGCTCGACCTCATGATCCACGACTTGGACATCCTCCTGACCCTCGTGGGCTCGGAAGTGGAGAGCCTCGAGGCCATCGGCGCCAGCCTCTTCGGAAAGCACGAGGACATCGCCAACGTGCGCGTGCGCTTCAAGACCGGCTGCGTCGCCGACCTCACCGCGAGCCGCATCTCGCTCAACCGCTGCCGCAAGGTGCGCATGTTCCAGGAGGACAGCTACCTGTCCCTGGACTACATGAACTCCACGCTCAAGGTCTGCAAGAAGAAGTCGGCGAACATCAAGAGCTTGAAGGACGTGGAGATCCTCACGCCCAAGCTGGACAAGAAGGAGCCCCTGCGCAACGAGATCGACCACTTCCTCGACTGCATCCGCCACGACCGCAAGCCCTGGGTCTCCGGCGAGCACGGCATCGAGGCCCTGAAGCTCGCCCTGCAGATCACCGAGGAGCTGGAGAAGTACGAGCTCTCCGATCACACGCGCTCGCCCTCCTTCATCCCCTCCTGGGCCAGCGGCCTGGGCCGGACCTTGAAGACGGTGGGAAAGTCCGTTCTCGGGGAGAAGCCGTGACGCGCGTCCTCCTGGTCTGCGGCGACCCCTCCGGCGACCTCTACGCGTCGCTCCTGACGAAGGCCGTCTTCGAGCGCGCGCCGGACGCCCGCGTCGACGGCATCGGCGGGCCGCTCCTGCGCCAGGCCATCGCCGGCCGCGGCGAGTTCCTCGAGGACCTGGCGTCCTTGGGCGTCACCGGCTTCGTCGAGCCCGCGCGCAAGATCCCGCTCTTCTTCCGCCTCCTGCGCCGGCTGCGCGAGCGCTTCCGCTCCCAGCGGCCCGACGCCGTCGTCTGCGTCGACTTCTACGGCTTCAACAGCCGGGTGCTCGCCGCCGCGAAGGCCGCCAAGGTCCCCGCCTACTACTTCATCAGCCCGCAGGTCTGGGCCAGCCGCCCCGGCCGGATCGCCCGGCTCAAGCGCCTGGTCGAGCGCATGCTCGTGATCTTCCCTTTCGAGGAGCGGATCTACCAGGACGCGGGCGTGCCCACGACCTGGGTCGGCCACCCCCTTCTCGACTTGCTGCCGGAGCCGGCTCACCGCGTGCGGCCCGATGGCTCGCTGCGCCTCGGGCTGCTCCCGGGGAGCCGCCCCTCCGAGCTGCGCCGGCACATGCCCGTCCTGCTGGACGCGGCCGCGCGCATCCTGGCGCGCTTCCCCAAGGCCGAGCTCACCCTCTTCGCGGCGGATTCCCTACCCGACCAGGCCTATGAGCCCTGGCTGGGCCACCCCGCGCGGCCCCGCCTGGTCCGGGACCGCGGCTACGCCGAGCGCGCCCGCCTCGACTTCGCCCTGACCTCCTCCGGAACCGCGACTTTGGAGAACGCCCTCCTCGGCGTGCCCATGGTGGTCGTCTACAAGCTCTCCTGGCCGACCTACGCCCTCGCGCGGGCGCTGATCCGCGTCTCCCACATCGCGATGGTGAACATCCTCGCGAAAACCGAGCTCGCGCCCGAGCTCATCCAGGCCGACGCCACGGGCCCCAAGATCGCGAAGACCGCGCTGGAGCTCCTCGAGAACCCGGAGCGCCTGGCCGCCGTCCGCCACTCCATGCTCGAGCTGCGCGCCGCGCTGGGCAAGCCCGGCGCCTGCGGCCGCGCCGCCGACGTCCTGCTCCGCGAGATCGCCGGCCGGGTGCCCGCGCCCGAGCACGCCCATGGACCAGCTCGCTAAGTTCGCCCCCTACGTCCGGCCCTACCGCGGGCGCTTCATCCAGGCGTCCATCGCCATGGGCTTCGTCGCGCTCTTCAACGGCGCCTCGATCTACATCCTCAAGCCCCTGGTCGACAGCGCCTTCAACGCGCGGGACTTCGACATCCTCTGGCTGGCGATCGTCGGCATCCCCCTCCTCGTCCTGCTCAAGACCATCGCCTCCTACATCCAGAACTACCTCATGAGCTGGATCGGCCAGCGCGTGACGCAGGAGATCCGCGAGGACCTCTTCCGCCACCTCCATCGCCTCTCGCTCGACTACTTCTCCGGGCAGAAGTCGGGCGAGGTCCTGGCCCGGGTCACCAACGACTTGAGCAACGTGCAGTCGGCGCTCCAGTTCCTGCCGCTCTACCTGATCCGCGACAGCCTGACCGTGCTCGTTCTCCTCGGCGTGCTCTTCTCGGTCAACTGGTCCTTCGCCTTGATCGCCCTGCTCTCCATCCCGGTCTCCTCCGTCGTGCTCGTCATCTTCGGCAAGAAGATGCGCTCCTCCAGCGTGGAGAGCCAGGCCCTCATGGGCCAGATCTACCACCGCTTCCAGGAGAGCCTGCAGGGGATGATGCTGATCAAGGCCTTCAACTACGAGGACGGCGCTATCGAGAAGTTCCGCAAGGACAACCACTCCTTCTTCGAGCAGATGATGCGCTACCTGCGCGCGACGGCCCTCTCCGGACCGCTCATGGAGTTCTTCGGCTCGCTGATCATGTCCGGGCTGATCTACTACGGCGGCAAGCTCATCATCGCGGGGGGCATGACCACGGGCGGCTTCTTCGCCTTCATCGGCGCCTTCTTCGCCGCCTACGCCCCGATCAAGAACCTGGCCCGCTCCAACTCCGAGCTCCAGCGCGGCATGGCCTCGGGCGAGCGCATCTTCCAGCTCCTCGACGAGAAGCCGCGCATCGTGGACGCGCCGGGCGCCAAGGCCTTCGCCGGCCTGCGCGAGTCGATCCGCCTGGAGAACGTCTCCTTCCGCTACCCCGAGCGCGAGCTCTGGGCGCTCAAGGGCGTCTCCCTGGAGGTCCGCCGCGGCGAGACCGTCGCTTTGGTCGGCCCCTCGGGCTCCGGAAAGAGCACCTTGGTCCAGCTCCTGCTCCGGCTCTACGATCCCGCCGAGGGCCGCCTGCTCTTCGACGGCGAGGACCTGCGCGGCCTCACGGCGCGCTCCGTGCGCGAGCACTTGGGCCTGGTGACGCAGGAGACCGTGCTCTTCAACGAGACCATCCGCAGCAACGTGGCGCTGGGCCGCGCCTCGGCCACCGCCGAGGAGGTCGCCGCCGCCTGCCGCGTGGCCGACGCCGCGGGCTTCATCGAGGCCCTCCCCCAGGGCTACGACACTCCGCTCGGCGACCGCGGCCTGCGCCTCTCCGGCGGACAGCGCCAGCGCCTAGCCATCGCCCGCGCCGTGCTCAAGGACCCCTCGGTGCTGGTGCTCGACGAGGCGACCAGCAACCTCGACTCGACCAGCGAGGCCGGGGTCCAGGCCGCCCTGGAGCGGCTGATGAAGGGGCGGACCGTCATCGTCATCGCGCATCGCCTGTCGACCATCCAGAACGCGGACCGGATCGTCGTCTTGAACCAGGGCGAGGTCGCGGAGACCGGCACGCACCGCTCCCTCCTCGCCGCCGACGGGCTCTACCGGCGCCTCTACGAGGTGCAGAAAGCCGAGCCGCGCGCCGCGGAGGCCGCGTGAGCCTCTCCTTCTTCGTCTTGGCCGCGTTCGTCGCGACGCTCGCGGGCGGCCTCGCGCCCGCCGTGCGCGCGTCGATGTCCCGCCGCGGCCTGCGCCGGATGTTCTCCCTGCGCTCGGGCGTCCTG
>DATLOS010000594.1:0-2050 GCA_035536155.1 Elusimicrobiota bacterium | reverse complement strand
GAGCTGGCGGGCGCGGGCAAGTGGCGGGTGCGCCCGGCCGCCGAGGGCCGCGTCGTGGTTTATGAGGAAGGCCCCTGGGCGGTGAAGGGAACGGGGCCGGCCCAGCCCGCCAAGCGCCTCGAGTGGCTCTACGACGGGAAGGCTCTGAGCGGGATCGCGCCCAACCGCCTCGATCCCTCCTTGCCCGTCTGGACCCCCGATCACACCGCCGTCTTCATCGCGGTGCGCGACATGCCGCTCTCGGACGGCCGCACGCTGCGCCAGGCCGCCCAGGAGAAGGTGGCCGAGGCCCGCAAGGCCATCGTCCTCTCGAAGAAGAGCTGCCCCTCCGTCGGCAACCGACCGGAGTGGGTGGTCGACCCGGCCCCCGCGGACGCGATCGGGTATCTCATCCGCTACCAATGGGAGGCCTTCCGCTGCCTCGGCGCGCCGGCCACGTTCCGCTGGATCTACGACGGCAAGACGCTGTGGTCCTACGGCGCCGGCCCGGCGCTCGATCCGAAGCTGCCGCGCTGGAGGCCGCTCAAGGCGAAGCCATGAGCGGCGACGCCGCCCCGGACCGCGAGCACCTCCCCCACGCCTGCGGCGTGTACATCATGCGCGGCGCGGCGATGGAGGTCCTGTACGTCGGGAAGGCCATCGACCTGGCCAAGCGCGTCGCGCAGTATTTCAACCCCAACAAAGCCGACCTCAAGAACCAGATCTTGGCGCCCCTGGTGCGCAAGATCGACTACATCCACTGCCGCTCGGAGCGCGAGGCGCTCGTCTGGGAGCGGCGGCTCATCAACCGCCACCAGCCGTTCTTCAACTCGATGTGGAAGGACGACAAGTCCTATCCCTTCGTGAAGATCACGATGGAGGAGGACTTCCCCCGCTTCGCCGTGGTGCGGCGCAAGAAGAAGGACGGCGGCGCGTACTTCGGGCCCTATCCCAAGACCTCATACGTGCGCGGCCTGATCCGCTCGCTCTGGAAGCGCCGCCTCTTCCCGCTGCGCCCCTGCCATTGGGACTTCTCCGAGGCGAAGCCGCTCGAGAAGCGGAAGATCAACTCCTGCCTCTATTACCACACCGGCGAGTGCCCGGCCCCCTGCGCTGGGAAGATCTCGCCCGACGGCTATCGCAGGATCGCCCAGGACGCCGCCGACTTCTTCCGCGGGCGCTGGGGCAGGCTCCGCAAGCGCTTCGAGGGCGAGATGAAGGCGGCCTCGGCGCGCCTCGAGTTCGAGGAGGCGGGGCGCTGGCGCGACTCCCTGGCCGCGGTGTCCCACATGGGCGAGCGGGTCCGCTACGAGGAGGTGCGCCCGGGCAAGGTGCTGGCCCGCCTCGACGCCTCGGGCGCGGTGAGCGACCTCCAGAAGGCCTTGAAGCTCGAGCGCCCGCCGCACCGGATCGAGTGCTTCGACATCTCCCACCTCTTCGGGCAGGGCACCGTGGCCTCGATGGTCTGCTTCATCGGCGGCGAGCCGCGGCGCGACCAGTACCGGCGCTTCCGGCTGAGGACGATCGCCGGGATCGACGACTTCGCCTCCATGGCCGAGGTGGTGGGCCGGCGCCTGAGACGGCTCAAGACCGAGGGCTCGGCCCTGCCGGACCTCCTCCTCATCGACGGCGGCAAAGGCCAGCTCTCCGCCGCGGAGCGCGCGCTGCGCGAGGTGGGCGTGCGCGTGCCGGTCGCCTCCTTGGCCAAGCGCGAGGAGGAGGTCTTCGTCCCGGGATCTTCCGACCCGATCGTGATGGAGCGCGACCGCCCCGCGCTGCGCCTCCTCCAGGCCCTGCGCGACGAGGCGCACCGCTTCGCCATCACGTACAATAGGCTGCTGCGCAAAAAGGAGCTCCTGCCATGAAACTGCCCGTCAAGATCTTGAAAGCGATGAAGTCGCACCCGCCTTTCCACCAGAAGGTGTGGAAGGCCTGCGCCGAGATCCCGAAGGGGCAGGTCCGGACCTACGGCTGGATCGCGCGGAGGATCGGCAGCCCCAAGGCGGCCCGCGCCGTCGGCCAGGCGCTGGGCGCCAATCCTTTCGCCCCGACCGTCCCCTGCCACCGCGTG
>DATLOS010000593.1:0-14247 GCA_035536155.1 Elusimicrobiota bacterium | reverse complement strand
CCTCCGGGCCTCCGGCCAGGGCGGCGAGAGCTGCGTGCCAGAGGAAGTACAGCGCGACCGCCGCGATCAGGAGGCGGACGGCGTAGCGCAGGAGGATCTTGAGGAGGGTCTTGCCCACGACGAGGTCGGAGAAAGCCGGCGGCAACTGCAGCCAGTGGATGCGTCCCTCCTCGAGGGCCTTGACCGCCCACAGGAGCGAGACCTTGCCGCGGACCCGCGCGGAGAAGCGCAGCTTGATCGCGGGGACCGAGGCCAGGAGCATGGCGAGGTTGGTCGGATCCTGGTAGAGGGCGGCGTCGGCCACGGGCTCGCCGCGGTTGAGCCGGGCCACGTCCTCCAGGACCGCCTCGGGGACGGCCTCGGCGTGCTGGCGGGCGTCCTTCAAGAAGTCCTTGGGGAACAGCTGGTCGATCGCGACGTCGCCCTTGAGATACATCCCGACCAGCGCCGAGAGCGCCGCTTGGCCCAGCGCCGCGCCGAGCTCGGGAAGGACGTCGTTCTTGAAGACGATGTCGCCGCGGTCGCGGGTCAGGCGCAGGCCGCGGGGCAGCTGGACCACGATCCCGCGCTCGAGCAGGATGTCGCGGACCAGCGCGGGCAGGAAGCGGGTGTACTCCTCGTCGAGGTCCTTGATGTAGAGGCCGCGCTGGACCACGGAGTTCTCCTCCGGGAACTCGAAAAGGTCGAGCTCGCCGCGGGGCGTGGCCGCGCGGCCGATGGCCTCCTTGGCCTTGTTGAGCGGCGCGCCGTCGTAGTCGACGCGCAGCTCCCGCTCGTCGACCAGGCCGGCCAAGGTGATGGCCTGGGACTTGAGGTGGGCGGCGTCGAGCTCGGGATCGCTCGACTCCTTCGTCCAAGTGACCTCCGTGCCGGCGAAGGCCTCGGCGTTCTCCGCGAGGGTCGCGCGGACCTCGACCACCTTGTTCCCCTCCCGGCGCGGGACGAGGCGGGCGTAAAGGGTCCTGCCGTCCCCGGTCCCGGTGCGCACCAGGACCTCCTTGGCGCCGGCCAGGACGGTGAGGAAGCCGTGTCCGTACTGGCCGATGGCCTTGCGCTCGCCGCGCTTCGTCGAGGCGTTGGGCAGGAGCAGGAAGTTGACCAGGCGCTCGAAGTCCATGCCCAAGCCGTCCTTGAGGCTCAGGGAGACCTCGCCGTCGGCGACCTGGGTGCGCACCTGGAGGAGGCGCTTTTGCGGGGGCGCTTGGCGCGCGTCGGCCTCGTCCATGACGTTCTGCGCCAGCTCGCGCATGAAGATGTAGGGGTTGGCGCTCTGGAAGTTCACGCTGTTGGAGAGCGCGCGCGCCGCGACCTTGGCGCGCATGGGAGGAGCGGCTTCGGCCACCGCGGCGGCCACCTCGTCCCGGCTCTTCAAGAGGACGTCGCCCTTCAGGTGGTGGCTCAGGAGGGCGCTCAGATCGAACTCGAGGGCGCCGGCGCGCGCCTCCTCGGGGATCTCGGCCGCCTGGGTGAAGGCGAGGCCGCGCGTCACGTTGAGGCCCAAGAGGTGGAGGAGGTAGGGGCGCAGGGTGCGCGGGATGTCCTGCCCGCGCGCGCCGGAGAGGCGCGCGAGGCTGGCGAGGATCTTGAGGAGCGAGGCGCGGTCCTGACGGAGGAGGTCCTGGCGCCAGAGCGCGGAGTACTTGCCGTGCAGGCCTGGCTTGAGCCGGAGGCTGGGGAAGCGGCGGGCGAAGGTTCCGGCCATCTCCAGGTAGGCCTTGAAGTAGGCGGCGTCGTAGTCGGCGAGGAGGTCCACCGCCAAGGCGGGGTCGGAGCCGCTCAGGCGCAGGCCCTGCGCGATGCCGAGATAAGAGGGCGGGTCGGCCCGGACGCGCTCCAGGGCGGCCTCGAGCCTGGCGGGGGCGCCCTCGGCCGCCGCCCACGCGCGCCCCTCCTTCGAGCTCAGGCTCAGCGCCAGGAAGACGGCCAGGGCCCAGGACGCGGGGCGCAGGGAGAGGTTCGAGCGCAGCCGGGCGCGGATCTGCGTCGGGAGAGCGAACCAGCGCCAGACCAGCGGAAGCGCGCGCGCGGCGAGATAGAGCGAGTCCGCCGCCGCGAGGGCCCACTGGAGCAGCAAGGAGCGGATGCTGATCAGGAACAGGAGGACGGGCAGGCCGAAGACGACGGGCACGCGCAGCGCCTCGGCCAGCGCCGGCGAGCCGGTCAAGAGGATGGACGCGACCCCGAGCGGGATATAGGCGAGGAAATATAGGGGCAATGCCAGGTTCAGCATGCCCCAGCGCGCGCCGTACGGGCGCAGGAAGCGCATGACGCGCAGCACCCCCTGGGAGAGCGCGCCGCCGTACTTCGCGTTGAGGACCATGGAGAACAGCAAGGAGAAGGGCTCGAGGACCTTCACGAGCCCGGGGGACACGAAGTGCAGCGCCCCGGTTACGATGGTCGGAGCGAAGAGGAAGAAGACGGCGATGGAGAACCAGTTCAGGAAGAGGCGCTCCTGCGTGCGCAGCGTCTCCTTGAACTTCTTCGCCTCCTGCTCGCTGAAACCTTTCGCGCGCTCCGGTTTGCGCCCGAGCAGCGCCTCCTTGACGCCGTAGACGAGATCGGCGAGCTTGCGCGGCGTGAAAACGAGGACGGCGTCCGCGAGCCAGCGCAGCGGGGCGAGCGGCAGGGCCAGCGCGGCCCGCCACCAGGAGCGCGGGACGCGGATCGTGCCGACGATGCCTTCGGTGCGCAGGTAGGCCGCGAGCAGGGCCTTGCCGACCAGGCCGGCGGGCTTGTGGCGCTCGTTGAGGAAGAGGACGTCCCCGTATTCTCCCACCACCAGGCCGCTGCCCGTCTTGACCGGGACGAGGAGCATGCGGCGGTGCTTGCCGCCCAGCCGGGGCCTGAAGTCCGCGTACTCGCCGAAAGGCCAGGCATGGCCCTTGAGGTTCGAGAACAGCGTCGGGTGGAGGAAGGCCGGGCTCTCCACGGCGAGCTCGTGGGCGAGGTCCACGTCCGGCAGCAGCGTCCTCTCCGAGCCCGCCGCGAGCTCCGAGGCCTTCGAGCGCAGGTAGAGCTCGAGGTTGTCCTCCACGCGTGGCGAGGGATTGTGCGCCTGGAGGGCCGCGATCAAGGGCGTCAGCGCGTTGACGAGAGGGAACGGCTCGGGCTGGGCCGCGGCGAGGTCGACCGCCCGGCGGACCTGGTCGCGGGCGTAGGAGTCCACCAGGATCATGTTGCGCGAGACCGAGAGCTGGGTGTCCACGGCCATGTCGAGGATGAAGGTCCCGGGGACGTTCTTGCCCTCGAGCGCCTCGGAGAAGATGGTGACGCCGTTTACGCTGAGCCGGGCGCGGCCGTCGCCCTCCGGGCCGTGCAGGAGCTTGATCCCCTCCCCGGCGAGCTGGAGCAGCGGCGAGCCCTGCGCTCCCGCCGCCGCGACAGCCTGAGCGTTTATGGCCCGGCCGTTGAGGCGCACGAGGGATTGGGTGTTGAAGCCGAGCGCGTCGACCAGGACCTCCCCGGTGTGGGCCTCGTCGAGCGGGTGTCGGATGGACACCGTGGTCCCGCGGGACGAGGCGTCGGGAAGGCGCTCGAAGGCGATCGTCGGCTCGCGGCCGTCGAGCGCGAGGACGATCCGGTAGGCCTCGCGCCCGTCCGAGGTGGAGACCTCGATGCGGCTTTCCGGGCCCTTGAGATACTGCAGGATGGAGAAGAAGCCCACGCCGAAGCGGCCGGTGGTGGGCTCCCCCTCCTTGCCGGATATCAAGGGGATGAGCAGCTTCTCGAGTACCGTCCGCAGGTCCATGCCTTTTCCGCGGTCCGAGACCTCGGTCGCGGCCGGCGAGACGCGGACGTCGACTTCCTTGGGAAAGTCTCCGCGGCTCGCGTCGATGGAGTTGGTGACGAGCTCGACGATGGGACGGCTCTGGTCCGAGAACTGGCTCTGCGCGAAATCCTGGATGAGGTCGCGCCAGTAGTCCGCCCGTCCGGGGGCACGGGCGAGAATGGCTCGGACGGGCTCCCCGTCCCGGATGGCGCGGGCCAAGTCCTCGCGGTCGGACTCCTTGGAGGCGACTAGAAAGGAGACGAGGTCCGCCAAGGGCAGGCGGCGCGATTCGGGAGCGAGGCCGGGCGCGGCGGGCGACGGAGCCGCGCCCCCGGGCAGCGCGACGCCGTCCTCGGGGCCGGCCGGCTTGTCGGCCGCGCCGAAGAATACGCGCCCCAGCGCGGAAAGAGCGCCGATGGGAGAGGAGGCCGCGGCCTCCGGCGCCGCGTCGCGGGCCAAGGCTCGCAGGGCGCCTTCTACCGGCTTCTTTTCGGGGGAGGCGGCCGCGCGCTCGCCGGCCGGCTCCTCGCGCCGGATGGACGCCGCCGGCGTGGGCGCCGGCGCGGCCTCGAGGGCGGCGATCGGGGCGGCCGGAGCCGCGAGGTCGACCGGGACGTCGAGGGCGGTCGTGCCGAGCGCCGGGATCGCCCCGGAAGCCTCGAGGGCGGCCGCGAGGGGCGCCTGGCCCGGGTCGGAGCCGAGCGTCGCGGGCAGGCCCAGTTGGGGCGCGGCGGCGCGCGGGGTCAGCCGGGCCTGGGAAGCCGCCGCCAGCGCCTGGTAGCAGGGCAGCCCGGGCGCCGTGATTATAAGGGAAGCGGCGAGGACGGCGCAGATCGCTCGGGTCGGGAAGGAAAGGCGGCGGCGCATCGCTATACCAGCGGAGACTATCCTAGGAAGAAATCCGTCCTTCCCATTAGGCCCATCGGGTCAAACGGCGGCGCGGCAATGGGCCTAGGCTTTGCTGGGTCTCTGGCGCCGGCGGGCGGCCTTCTTGAGCAGGCTGCGCACGTTGGCCATGGGCAGGCCGATGACGTTGTCGAGCGGGCCTTCGATGCGATCGATGAAGGGATCCTCGCGGTCCTGAACCGCGTAGGCGCCGGCCTTGTCCATATGCTTGCCGGCGAACTCGCGCAGGCGCGCGGCGTCGAGCCGGCGCGCGTGGACCCGGCTGACGGCGACCTCGCGCCAGGAGCGGCCCGCGCCGTCGACGAGCGCAACGCCGGTGTACACGCGGTGCCAGCGGCCGTTCAAGAGGCCGAGGATGCGCATGCCGTCCGTCAGGTCGCGCGGCTTGCCCAGGATCTCCCCCCGGCTGACGACGATCGTGTCCGCGCCGAGGACGAGCGTCCCCGGGTGCCGGGCGGCGACCGCGCGGGCCTTGCGAAGGGCCAGCTCGAGCACCAGCCGGCGCGGGACGCGCTCGTCGGACTCCTCCGGGACGCGCGAGGGCACGATGCGAAAAGGCACCCGGAGCTCCTTGAGCAGCTTGCGGCGCTGGGGCGAGGAGGAGGCCAGGATCAGGCGCGGCGCCTTAATAGTCCCCCCATTTCTCCGAGAAGATCAGGTCCGGCTCGGCGCCGCCCTCGAGGGCGCCGGCGCGCAGCGCGTCCACCAGGCGGTTCGAGCCGCAGAAGTAGCAGGCCGCCTCGGCGAGGTCCGGCACGCGCGCGCGCAGGTAGGGCGCGTCGAGCGGGACGCCGCAGGCGACGTGGACGTCGACGCCGCGGCGGGCGAATTCCGCCAGCTCCTGGCGATATAGGATCGAATCCTCCGAGTGGAAGCCGCAGAGGAGCGAGAGCTTGTGGGGAAGGCCCTTGGCCAGGACGTGCCGGACCATCGCGCGCAGGGGAGCGACGCCGGTGCCGGCGGAGGCCAGGACGGAGCGCCGATGCTCCTCGCGGTAGACCCAGCGTCCCTGGGGACCCCAGAGCAGCACGGTCTCGCCGCCCCTCAAGTCGAAGAGGCGCGACGTGAGGTGCGCGACCTTCGAGGCGGTGATCTCGAGGATGCCCCCCGGGTGCGGCTCGGAGGAGATGGAGTAGGCGCGGCGGAAGTCCGGCTCGTCGGGCAGGGCGAGCTGCACGAACTGGCCGGGGAGGTGCTCGAAAGGCGCGCGCTCGGAGAGCTCCAGGCGGAAGGTCCGCACCCCGGGGGCTTCCTCCACGATGCCGCTGACGACGGCGGCCCGGCCCTCCCGCGTCAGGGTCACTCTCCCCGGGCGGCCTGGGCGCGCTTGGGCTTGCTGAAGCGGGTGTTGGCGCCGATCCAGTCGAGATATCCCGCGTGCCCGGCGGCGATGGGAAGGGCGACGATCTCCGGCACCGAGTTCGGGTGGAGCTTGCGCACGAACTCGACGAGCTCGCTCGCCAGGCTCACGCGCGACTTGGCCAAAAGGACGACCTCCTGCGCGGTCTCCACCTTGCCCTGCCAATGGTACGTGGAGACGGCCCCGGGCAAGCGGGTGACGCAGGCCGCGAGGCGGGCCCGGACCAGCTCGCCGGCGATCTTCTCGGCGGCGGCGGCGTCCGGGGCGGTCATGAGGACGACGCAGTAATCCTCGGTCATGGTCTTGCGCGTATCCTATCAAAAGTCAAAATGATAAAATAGAAGTCCATGAAGCGCCTTTTCCTCGTCGTGGCCGCGGCCGCCCTGGCCGCCTGCGCGACGGAGGGCCGGGAGGCTCCGGGCCTCGCCACCAAGGACTGCCACTCCGGCGAGCTGGGCTGGTGGCACGGCCCGATCACCCGCTGCTCTTGGTACCCGTACAGGGATAAGGAGAAGCGCGACGCCCGGGATCTCGACTCCCGTTGGGATAACTGATCAGCCTTTCTTGAAGAGCTTGCGCACCGACTCGCCGCGCGCGGGCCGGATCACGCCCCTCTCCGTGACTATTGCGCTGATAAGTTTTCGGGGCGTCACGTCGAAAGCGGGATGGCGGGCGCGGGCGCCCTTGGGGGCGATGGGCTTGCGGCCGATGAGGAGCACCTCGTCGGCGGAGCGCTCCTCGATCGGAATCTTGCGCCCGTCCTTGAGCGACAGGTCTATCGTCGTCGTCGGCGCGGCGACGTAGAAAGGGATGCCGTGGTGGCGGGCCAGGATCGCCAGACCGTAGGTTCCGATCTTGTTGGCGGCGTCGCCGTTGGCCGCGATCCGGTCGGCGCCGACGACGACGGCGTCGATCCTCTGCGTGGCCATCAGGTGCGCGGCCATGTTGTCGGTGATCAAAGTCGAAGGGATCTTGGCTTGCATGAGCTCCCAGAGCGTGAGCCGGCTGCCCTGGAGGTAGGGCCGGGTCTCGCAGGCGTAGGCCGCGCGGACCTTGCCCAGCTGGTGGGCGCGGCGGATGACGCCGACCGCGGTGCCGATCCCCCCGGTCGCCAGCGCCCCGGCGTTGCAGTAGGTCATCACCGTGGAGCCGCGCGGGATGAGGGCAGCCCCGTTGTCGGCCATGCGTCGGTTGGCGGCGATGTCCTCGCGCAGGAAGGCGTCCGCCTCCGCCGCCAGGACGGAGAACAACGGCTCTCCGCCGGCCAGGGCGCGTTCGGCCCGGGCGCGCATGCGCGCCACGGCGTGGGCGAGGTTGACGGCGGTGGGGCGGGAGGCGAGCAGGCGCGCGGAGGCCTTCTCGATCTCCGCCTGGGGACGGCGGACGGAGTTGCGGAATGCGAGCGCGAACCCGTAGGCGGCGGCGCAGCCGATGAGGGGCGCGCCGCGGACCGTCATGTCCCGGATCGCGTCGGCCACCGCGCCGCAGGTCCGCAGGTCGCGGTAGACCGTGCGGCGCGGCAGCAGGCGCTGGTCCAGGACGCGCAGCGAGCCGCCGCGCCAGACGATGTGACGGATGGGGTCGCGCACGTCTTCTTTCCCGGTTAGGGGATCGACTCCATCACCCGCTTGAGGGACTCCTCCGTCTGACCGGTGATCTCCACGGTCTTCTCGCGTCCTTTGGCGCCCCGGATGATGTTCACGGAGCGGGGCTTCACTTCGAAGAACTCGGCCAGGTACCGCTTCAGCGCGTCGTTGGCCTCGTCGTTGACCTCGGAGGCCATCACCTTCACGCGCAGCACGCTCCCGATTCTGCTGACGACCTCGTTCTCTGGTGCGTTCGGGATGACGCGGACTTTAACGATCATTCATTGCCTCCCTTCTTCGGCATAACCGACAGGGACTGCTTGCGAATGCCTCATAAATCTTTTCACGGCGCCGCGGCCGGGGGCTCGAAGAGCGCGCTGCCGACGCGGACCAAGTCGGCGCCTTCCTCGACGGCGATCTCGAAGTCGCGGCTCATGCCCATCGAGAGGAGCGGCGGCTCGGGGCCCTCGCGGGGGCCGAAGTGCTCCGCCAGCAGCGCGCGCATCCTGCGGAAGACGGGCCGCACGGCCTCGACCGGCTCGAGCATCGGCGCGATCGTCATCAAGCCCCGCGCCTTGAGGCGCGGGCAGGCCTTGAGCGCCGTCAGGAACTCCGCCAGGGACTCCGGCGCCACGCCGGATTGGGTCTCGCGCTCGGCCAGCTTCACTCGGACGAGGATCGGCAGGTCTCGGCCTTCCCGTTCCAGCTGGGCGTTCAAGGCCTCGGCCAGCTTGAGCGAGTCGAGCGAGTCCAGCCACTCGAAGAGCCCCAGGCAGGGGCGGATCTTGTTGGTTTGCAGATGGCCGATGAAGCGCCAGCGGGCGCGCTCGGCGGCGGCCCCCAGCTCGATTCGGCGCCTTTGCGCGTCTTGGACGCGGCTCTCGGCGACGAAGCGGACCTGCCCGGACTCCAGCAGGGCCCGCACGGAGTCGGTGGGGGCTCCCTTCACGACCGCGACCAGCTCGATCCCGGCTTGGTCGCGGCCCGCGCGTGCCGCCGCGGCGTCTATCCGCTCGCGCACGCGTCGTATATTTTCAAAGAGCATGCAGGGGAGAAATATGCTACGTTTCCCGCCTTAAAACCATTATACCACATCGCGCGGCGCCGGAGCGAATCGTGCGGCTAATATATTTCCTTTTATGATGGCAAGCGCGCGCCGCTGGGCGGCGTTCTCGGGCCTCTTGGCGCTCCTGCTGGGGGCGGCCTTCGTCCGCTCCGCCGCGCCCACGTTCGACGAGCCCGTCCATCTGGCGAGCGGCGCGGCCGCGCTCTCCGGAGACTACGGGGTGAACGCGCCGGACCATCCCCCTTTCGCCGAGATGTGGGCCGCGCTGCCGGCGCGTCTTCTCGGCGCGGAGCTTCCCCCCGAGCGAGCGCATATGGGCGTCTACGAGTTGGGCGACCGGTTCCTGTACGGCGGCGGAAAGCCGGCCGGGCGCATACTCGCCGCCGCGCGCCTCTTCTGCCTCTTCGCGTGGGGAGGCCTCATCGGGCTGGGCCTTTGGCGCTGGGCGGCGCGGCTGGGCGGCGAGCCGGCGGCCGCGGCGGCTCTGCTCTGGGCCGCGCTTTGCCCGGTCCTGATTTCGAACATCTCTCTGGCCACGACCGACGGCGCTTCCGCGGCTTTGTTCTTCCTGACTTTCGCCCTCCTGTCCGCGCCGGAGCGCACGCGGCGCGTCTGGGCCTGCGCGGGTGCGTGCGCGGGCTTGGCGATGGCGTCCAAGTACAACATGCTCCTGCTGCCGCTCCTGGCCGCCCTCGTCCTCACCGCGAGGCCGCAAAGGGAGCGGCCGAAGGCGTCGGGCCCGCTTCTCGCGGCGGGCTGCGCCGTCCTCGCCTGGGCGGCCGTCTATCGCTTCTCCCCCCTGCCGCTCTATTGGCGCGGGCTTGGGGCCACGTTCCATCGCCTGGAAGAGGGCCGCGGCTCCTTTCTTCTGGGCCGGCGCTCGGTGGAAGGGGCATGGCTCTACTTCCCGCTCGCCTTCGCCGCGAAGACGCCCCTCGCTTTTTTCCCTCTCGCCGCGCTCGGAGCGGCGGCCTTGAAGGGCAAGGAGCGGAGGCGAGACCTCCTTTGGATTTTTATCCCGTTCGCCGGCTACTTCGCCGCGGCGATGACGGCGAAAGTCCAGATCGGCGTGCGCCACCTTCTTCCCATTTACCCATTCCTGGCGCTCCTCGCCGGCCTGGGTTTCGCGCGGCTCTGGGCCCGCCGGGGCCGGGCGCGGATCGCGGCGGCGGCTCTGGCGCTCTGGGCCGGCGTCTCGGTCGGGCTTTGCGCCCCGGATCTGCTGGCCTATTTCAACGAGGCCGCGGGCGGCCCGGGGAACGGCTGGCGGGTATTGGCCGATTCGAACCTCGATTGGGGGCAGGGGCTAAAGGAGCTGGCGGCGTATCTTCGCTCCATCGGGAACCCGCCGATCTACCTCTGTTATTTCGGGGTAGCCGATCCGGCGTACTACGGAATCCGCTACGCGCCGGTGCTCCCGCCGCCCCATGTCCGACGCCTTCCTCCCCCCGCCGATCCGGAGTCGTCGGGAAGAGCGCTGCTGGCGATCTCCGCCACGAATCTGCAGGGCGTCTACTTCTCCGACCCGAGCCTCTTCGCCTGGCTGAAGGAGCGCCGCCCGCTGGCCGTCGCGGGCTACTCGATCTTCGTCTATGACCTCACCGACGACCCCGCGGCGCGGGCGTGGCTGCGCAAGCTCTCTCAAAAGGCATAGCTGATGTCGAGGAAGGTCTTGAGCCCCTCCTGGCCGTAGCCGAAGTCGGCCGAGGCGACGAACTGGGTCCGCCCCACGGCGCGCAAGGCGAGGCCCGCGGCCGGCTTCGTGTACTTGAAGGGGATCTCGTATGGCTCGCGGAAGACGAGCCCGGCTTCCACGAACGGATCGATCCAAAAGGAGAGGTTCATCTCGGGGTTGCGCAGGCGCAGGAAGCGGCAGCGCTCCTCGATCCCGATGACGGCCAGCCCTTTCGAGGTGAAGCGGCCTTCGCCGTAAGCGCGGTTGCTGTGCCGGCCGCCCATGCTGGGAAGCAGCCATACGGGCACGGCGCCGCGCAGATGCTCGAAGCGGGCGCGTCCCGCGGTGATGAAATCCGGCTCGGGATCGTCCGCGGGGCCGTTGGGCAGGAACGCCTTGAGCTCCGCGCCGTAGCGGTGATAGCTGTACTCGGACGCGTAGTTGAGCTTGTGGGAGGCGTCCACGAACACCTCGGCGTAGGCGCCGCGCGAGGTCGTGACCGCGCTGTCGCGGGAGTCGTAGAGCAGCATCGCCCCCAGGGCGCCGTCGTTGTGGCGCTCGTTGACCTGTTGGGCGACTCCCGGGTAGAGGGTTATCAGGTCCGGGACCTTGGTGACCGCGCCGTCCGTGACGTCGTTGGCCTGGAAGCGGTGGTAGACGCGGCCTTTCCAGGGACTGCCGTCGCGGATGGGCTTGGTGTAGCCGAAGCGGTAGTTGATCGAGTCCAAGGTGTAGTTCGACTCGCCGTCGGAGGAGGTGGCGGGGCCGAAGCCGTAGAAGCGCATGGAGCCGTCGCGGCTGTAGTGGAGCCGGCCGTCGAAGCCCTGGTCGCGGTCCAGGAAATGCTCGTCCCGGTACTCCACGGAGAAGTCGCGGTTCACCTTCTGCGAGAACGAGCCGGAGATGTCCCACTGCCGGCCCGCGGATGGGAAGAGGTAGACCTCGTAGCCCCCGGTGTAGCCGAAGTTCGGGTTGTGGCTGAAGGTCGGGATGTGGGCCTGGCGCAGCGTCCCGCTCGAGACCACCGCCACGACCTGCATTAGCCCAATCGTCAGGCCGGTGTTCGGGTCGGTGTCGATCATCGGCACCCGGACCCAGGCGCCGTTGGGCTCCTCGGTGACGATCCAAGAGAAGACGTGCGGGTAATGGGCTTTCGGGGTGGGACCCTCGGCGCTCGCGGAAGCGCACAGGAGTGCCAGGAGCGGGGCGGCGAGCAGGGTCTTCAACGTCGCAAATTATAGACAAAAGAAAAATCCCCGGGAGGTTTCCCTCCCGGGGATTTCGGCCGCGTCGGCCCCCGTGAAGAGGGCCGCTACGGCTTAGTACATGTCCCCGCCGTGGCCGTGGCCCGCCATCGCCGGCTCCTTCTTCTTCTCCGGGATGTCGGCGACCAGGACGGAGGTCGTGAGGACGGTGCCCGCGATGGAGCCCGCGTTCTCGAGCGCGGTCCGCGTGACCTTCACCGCGTCCACGATCCCCGCCTTCAGCAGGTCCTTGTACTCGCCGGTCTCGGCGTCCAGGCCGTAGCCGAAGCCGTTCTTGCGGACCTGGTCCACCACGACGGAGGCGTCCATGCCGCAGTTGTCGGCCAGCTGGCGCAGCGGAGCCTCGAGGGAGCGGCGCACGATCTTGATGCCCGTGGCCTCGTCCTCGTTCTCCGGCTTGATGGCGTCCAGCGCCTTCTGCGTGTGCAGGAGGGCCGTGCCGCCGCCCGGGATCATGCCTTCCTCGACGGAGGCCTTGGTCGCGTTCTTCGCGTCCTCGACCTTCGCCTTCTTGGCCTTGAGCTCGGTCTCGGTGGCCGCGCCGACGTTGATCACCGCCACGCCGCCGGAGAGCTTCGCGAGGCGCTCCTCGAGCTTCTCCCGGTCGTAGTCGGAGGTGGTCTCCTTGATCTGCGTGCGGATCTGGTCCGCGCGCTTGGTGATCTCGGCCTTCTTGCCCGCGCCGTCGATGATGGTGGTGTTCTCCTTGTCCACCTTCACGGACTTCGCCCGGCCCAGCATGTCGAGGCCGGCCTTCTCGAGCTTGAGTCCCAGCTCCTCGCTGATGACCTTGCCGTCGGTGAGGGTGGCGATGTCCTGCAGGAGGTCCTTGCGCCGGTCCCCGAAGCCGGGGGCCTTCACCGCCGCGACCTTGAGGGTGCCGCGGAGCTTGTTGACCACGAGGGTCGCGAGGGCCTCGCCCTCGACGTCCTCGGCGACGATGACGAAGGGCTTGCCGGTCTGCGCGACCTTCTCGAGCAGGGGCAGGATGTCGTTCATCGCGGAGATCTTCTTGTCCGTGATGATGACGTAGGCGTCATCGAGGATCGCCTCCATCCGCTCCGGGTCGGTGACGAAGTAGGGCGAGATGTAGCCCCGGTCGAACTGCATCCCTTCGACGACCTCGAGGGTGGTCTCGGCGGTCTTGCCTTCCTCGACCGTGATCACGCCCTCGTGCCCGACCTTCTCCATCGCGTCGGCGATCATCTTGCCGATGATCTTGTCGTTGGAGGCGATGGTGGCGACCTGCGCCTTCTCGTCCCAGGACTTGACCGGCTTGTTGTTCTTCTTGAGCTCCTTGACCACCGTCGCGACGGCCTTGTCGATGCCGCGCTTGACGTGGATGCCGTCGGCGCCCGCGGTGATGTTGCGCATGCCCTCGTTGAGCATCGCCTGGGCCAGGATGGTGGCCGTGGTGGTGCCGTCGCCGGCGACGTCGTTGGTCTTCGAGGAGACCTCGCGGACCAGCTGCGCGCCCATGTTCTCCAAGGGATCCTCGAGCTCGATCTCCTTGGCGATGGTCACGCCGTCATCGACGATCGTGGGGGAGCCGAACTTCTTCTCCAGCACGACCGCGCGGCCCTTCGGTCCCAGCGTCACGCGCACGGCGTTGGCGAGCTTGTTGATGCCGTCTTGGAGCTTCTTGCGCGCGTCCTCGTTGAATACGATTTGCTTGGCCATGTTTCTAATGCCTCCTTATTAATGCGATGGGTTACTTCAGGATGCCCAGGATGTCGTCCTGGTGCATGATGAGGAAATCCTCGTCGTCGATCTTGATCTCGCTGCCGGAGTACTTCCCGTACAGCACGCGATCGCCCGCCTTCACTTCCATGGGGATGAGCTTGCCGTCCTCGGCCGTCTTTCCCTTGCCCGCGGCCACGACCTTGCCCTCCTGGGGCTTTTCCTTGGCGGTGTCGGGGATGATGATGCCGCCCTTCTTCACTTCCTTCTGCTCGACCGGCTGGATCATGACCCGGTCGCCCAACGGCTGAATCTTGACCTTCGAGAGAGTCGCCTCGGCCATCGTGCTACCTCCGTGCTCTGAGTTCAGGTCGGGCGTATATTAGCAGTCGCCCGGCCTCGTTGCTAATATTAGCACAGAGATTCAAAGCTGTCAATCAAAAAAGGCGAGTGCTAATTATGACGAGCGCGTGTCGTCGGCTTTGCGGAAAATGCGGGTGATCGTCGACTGCCAGGCCGCGTCGGCGGGGCTGGGGATCTCCGCTCTCGCCGGCGGATGAGCGACGGCCTCGGGCACGGGCGGCGGGGGCGCCTCGGCGGCGGCCGGCTCCTGAGGCCGGCTGGCGCTCGGGACCAAGCCGCCCAGCATCGCCTCCAGCTTGCGGATCACGCCGAGCGCCTTGGCCAGCGCGAGCTCTTTATGAGCCAGCGAGGCGGAGAGCTCCTCTTGGAGGCGGCCGGAGCGCTTCAAGTCATCGCCCAGGCTGGCCTCGCTGCGGCGCGCGCGGGCGAGCTCCTGGTTGAGGTTGGAGAGCTGGCGGGAGAGCTCGGCGATGGAGCGATCCCGATCCTTCGCCTCGGCGCGCGCCGCGGCCAGGAGCTCCTGGGACTTGCGCTCGCGCTCCTCGAAGCCGGGAATGAGCGCCGCCTTCCCGTCGAG
>DATLOS010000592.1:0-3350 GCA_035536155.1 Elusimicrobiota bacterium | reverse complement strand
GAGGCGACGCTCTCGAATCCGGCCGTCGCGCTTCCTTCGATCTCGGAAGCGCGGAGCGCGCCCGAGGAGATCGCCCCCAAGGCGGACGAGAAAAAGCCCGACGCGCCGCCCCACGCCGCCCCTATCGAGGTCCTCGCCCCGGACAGCCCCGCTCAGCAAGTCGTCCAGGCCGCCCGGGAGCACGCGCCCGCGGGCCTGGCGCAGGCCAGCTTGGCGCGGCTCTTCTCGGGCGCTTCCGCGAGCGCCCCCGCCGATCCCGCTTTGACCGAGGCCCTCGACGGGGTGAGCCTCCATCAGGGCTTCTTCGGCCGGGCCAAGCTCCTCGACGCCTCCGGAGCGCCCCTCGAGGTCCTGGGCTCGGGACAGTTCGGCGTCGTCCACCGCTCGGCGACCCGCTCGGACATCGTCTTGAAGACCCTCGACCCCGTGGCGAACCTCGTCTGGGTGCCTCTCCAGCCCGGCGAGCTCCTCAAGGATGAGATCGAGGTCTCCCAGGCCCTCTCCGACTCCGGCGCCGGACCCCGCTTTTTCGGGCACGCCGTCGTGGGCGGCCGCCACGTATTCGGCAAGGAAGGCATCGAGGGAAAGACTCTGCGCGACTTGATCGACGCGCGCCGCTATGGCGCCAAGGAGCATCAACTGGTCCTCGAGCTCCTCGAGCGCATGGCCCGCGCCCGGCTGGTGCCCGATGACATGCGCACGGTCAACATCATGATCGGGACGACCCCGAGCGACCCCGCCCCCCGCGCCTACCTGATCGACGCGGTCAAGGACAAGGTCGAGGGCTCGAGCGTCGCCGAGCTCCGCCGCCTCGGCCGCTACGACGCCGCGGCCCGCGGATTGGCCGACGCCCTTCTGCGCCGGGCGGGACAGCCGCCGCTCGCGGAGGGCGAGGACCCCCGCGCGAGCCGCATCATGGTCGGCACTATCCAGCGCGACTCCTGGGCGCCGAAGGCGCGGTTCGTCGACGAGAACCGCAACGCGCTGCTCTTTCGGCCCGACCTGACGCTGGACGAGGCCCGCGAAGCTCTGCGCAAGAATCCGACTTTCGCGAAGGCGGTCGGCAACGCCTTCGCGCCGGACATGATCTACATCCCCTTCGAGGAGCACCTGCGGCGCGGGCTGGAGCGGAGCGCGCCGAAGCGCTGGTTTTGGAGGCTCTGGGAAGGGATCTCCGAGGCGTTCCTGAACGCCAACTTCCCGGCGAAGTAGCTAGTCCGCCTCGATCTGCAAAGTCGCGTGCGTGATCCCGAAGCGCTCCTTGAGAAGCGCCTGCGCGCCCTTGAGGAGCGCCTGGGAGTCGGAGCCGGCCGCCATCACCAAATGGCCGCTCATGGCGTCCTTCCCGGACGACAGCGACCACAGGTGGAGATCGTGGACGTCCCGGACTCCCGGCAAGGCCGAGAGGGCCGCGCGCACCGCGTCGGGATCGAGGTGGGACGGCGTCCCTTCGAGGAGGATGTGGACCGCCTCCCGAACCAGCTGGAAGGAGGCGACGCAGATCACGGCACAGATGAAGACGGAGGCTAGAGGATCGGGCAAGGTCGAGCCGGTTAGCCACATGGCCACGCCGGCCGCGATGGCGCCGACCGAGCCCAGCAGATCCGAGAGGACGTGGACCAAAGCCGAGCGCACATTGAGGTCCCCCTTCCCGCTGCGGCTGAGCATGAAGCCGGTCGCGGCGTTGCAGAGCAGGCCTGCGAAGGCGATCACGAGCATCTGCGGGACCCGCACCGGCGCCGGCGCCTGGATGCGCAGCCACGCCTCGCGCAGGATGACGCCCACCGCGACCCAGAGGCCGAGGCCGTTGGCGAGCGCCGCGAGGACCTCGGCGCGGTGGTAGCCGTAGGTCCGCTTGGGGTCGGGCGGCAGGGACGCGATCCAGGCCGCCACCAGGCTCAAGGTCAAGGCGGCCATGTCGACGGCCATGTGGGCCGCGTCCGCCATGAGCGCCAGGGAGTGAGCCCAGAAGCCGCCCGCGAGCTCCAGGATGAAGAACGCGCTGGTCACGCCGAGCGCGGCCGCCAGCGGCCGGGTCGAGGAGCGGTGTCCGTGGTCCCCGCTCACGACGCGGCCTGCCGCGCCGCCTCGTAGAGGAGGACGCTCGCGGCGCAGGAGGCGTTGAGGCTGTCGACGCCGCCCTCCGACTGGGGGATGGAAACGATCTCATCGCACTGCTGGCGCACGACCGGGCGCAGGCCCTGGCCCTCCGAGCCGACCACGAGGACCATCGGCCGGTTGAGGCGCGCCTTCCACGCCGGCGTGCCGCCCATGTCCGCGCCGTAGATCCAGTAGCCGGCTTCCTTGAGGCGGGCCAGGCCCTGGGCCAGATTGACGACGTGGACGACCGGGATCTTCTGCAGGGCGCCCGCCGAAGCCGAGAGGGCGGCCTGGGTGACCGGCGCGCTGCGGCGCTCGGGAAGCAGCAGGGCGCGGGCTCCCAGGCAGGCGGCGCTGCGGGCGATCGCGCCGAGGTTGTGCGGGTCCTGCACCTGATCCAAGGCCACCAGCAGCGCGGAGGCCTTCTCCGACTCGGGGAGCTCCGCCAGCGCGTCGAGGCTAGCGCCTTCCCCCTCCGAGCCCTCGCCGGGGACCTTCACCGCGAGGCCCTGGTGGTCGCCGGAGCCGCAGATGCGGTCGAGCTCCCGCCGCGGAACCCGCCGGACCGAGGCGCCCGACGCCTTCGCTTGGCGCTCGAGCTCGCGGGTCTGGCCGGTCTGCGCGAGCTCGCCGAGGATGCAGAGCTCGAGCACCGGCTTTCCCGCGGCCAAGGTCTCCTCGACGACGTGGCGGCCGTAGATCCAGCGGGTGCGGCTCATGCTCTCTGGACCCGCGAGCCTTCCTTCGAATCCAGGACCTTGTAGCCGGACTCGGCCAGCTTCTTGCGCAGCGCGTCGGAGGCGGCGAAGTCTTTCTTCGCCCGGGCCGCTTTGTAGCTCTCGAAATCCGCCGCGACGGCGGCCGGCAGCTCCGCAGCGGGCTCCGCTTGGCCGAGACCCAGCGCGAGGACGGATTCGGCCGCGGCGAGAAAAGCCTTGGTGCCGGCGGATTTGTCCGCCGCCGCCTTCCACACGGCCGCCGTGGCTCCCGGCATGTCCAAGTCGTCGGCCAGGCGCGAGCGGAACTCCTCGAGCGGCGCGGCGGCCGCCGGAGCTCCGTCCTCCGGGAGCTCCCGGAACCGCTCCACGAGGCGCCGGCGCGCGACCTTGGCCGCCTCGAGCGCCTCCCAAGAGAAGTCGAGCTGCTTGCGGTAGTGCGCCGTGTAGCAGAAGTAGCGGAAGTCGAGCGGGTCGAATCCCCTCTCCGCAAGATCCTGGAGCCGGATGAAGCCGCCCGAGGACTTGGCCATC
>DATLOS010000591.1:0-6335 GCA_035536155.1 Elusimicrobiota bacterium | reverse complement strand
CCGACCAGGTCCGCGAGCTCAGCATGGTGACCGGCTGGGCTCAGTGGAGGGCGGAGATCGAGGACTACATCCAGAACCACCCCGAGGACGTCATCCTCCAGCTCGACGAGAAGGAGACGGTGTTGGGCTACATGATCCTGGATCCGCGCGAGCGCCCGGAGGGGGAGTATCTCTCCTTCATCTCCTTCCGGCCCGAGGCCCGCGGCGGGGGCCTGGGCAAGGCCATGATGCGCGAGGCCATGCGCATCGCCCTCGCGCGCGGCCGCGGCCGCCTCATCGGCCACGTGCGCGGGGGCTCGCGCCAGCACAGCTTCTACCGGAAGATCGCCGCCGACCTGACCTTGGGCGTGACCGAGACCCAGGAGGGAGAGTACTCCAACGGCGACCCCAAGATCTTCATCACCTTCTCCACGAACTTCGCCACGCTCAAGGACGCCGAGCCCGCCGTCGCCGCGGCCTGGGCCGAGCAGGTCCGCGAGCTCAGCCGGACGACCGGTTGGGAGAGCTGGCTGGGCGAGATCGACGACTACCTCACCAGGCACCCCGAGGACGTGATCGTGAAGCTCGACGGCGACGGCAAGGTCGTGGGCTACGCCATCCTCGACTCGGATTACCGTCCGGAGGGGGAATACCTCTCCTTCATGGCGATCCGGCCGGACGCGCGGGGCGGCGGCCTGGGCAAAGCCATCTTGAAGGAGGCCCTGCGCATCGCGGCCGAGCGCGGGCGCGAGCGCCTGACCTGGCACGTGCGCGGCAATACGCAGCAGCACCATTTTTATGAGCGGGCCGCGGCGGAGCTCACCGACTCGATGACCCAGACCGTCGAGGGCCAGTACGCCGACACCGGCGAGCCCAAGGTCTTCATGACGTATTCCGTGAAGCGGTGATCCGCCTCCTCTTCCTCGCGGCCCTCTGCGCCGCGCGCGCCGGCTCCTCCTCGAAGGCCGAGCTCCTCCTTCGCGGAGGAAAGATCTTCCTGTCGCCGGGACGCTACGCGAATTCCGTCGCGGTCGAGGGGGGGCGCATCCGAGCCCTCGATGCCGAGGCCGAAGCCCTGAAGGGGCCGGGCACGCGGGTGATCGAGCTGGGCGGCCGCGCCGTGGTCCCGGGATTTCACGACGGGCACAATCACTTCGCCAAGGGCGCCCTCTTCCTCGGCCAGGTCGACCTCAACGGGACCTCGACCGAGGATGAGGCTTTGGCTCGGGTCCGCGCCTACGTGAAGGCGAACCCGGGCGACGGCTGGGTGCTGGGGCGGGGCTGGGACCAGAGCGTGTGGAAGGGCGAGCGCTACCCGACCGCCGCCGAGCTCGACGCGATCGAGGCCAAGCGCCCGCTCGCCTTCAAGAGCATGGACGGGCACGTGTTCTGGCTCAACTCCGAGGCGATGCGCCGCGTCGGCGCGACCCGGGACACGCCGGACCCCGCCAACGGACGCATCCTCCGCGGCGCGGGCGGCGAGCCGTCCGGCGTCTTCGTGGAGAAGGCGATCTACTTGGTCGAGGCGGCCATCCCCAAGCCCAGCCCGGCCGAGCTCGAGGCCGCCTTCGAGCGGGCCCTGGCGCGCGCGGCATCGTTCGGCGTCACCGCCTTCCAAGGGCCGGTGGACGTGTCGTCGCATTCGGAGGTCGAGGCCTGGCGCCGGCTGGAGAAGGCGGGAAAGGCCCGCGTCCGGGCGTTCTTTTGGGGCAAGCTCGAGGATCCGAAGGGCTTTCTGGACCTCAAACGAGAATTTTCCGAGCTTCCGGCCGAGCGCTTCACCTTCCTGGGCGCGAAGGGCTTCGTCGACGGGGTCATCGCCTCGCACACCGCCGCCTTGCTGGCGCCCTACTCGGACGCGCCGAAGGAGTCCGGGACGCCGAACTTCACGCAGGCGGAGCTGGACGCGAGGGTCGCGGCGGCGCGGGCGCTGGGCCTCCAGGTGGAGCTTCATGCGATCGGGGACCGCGCCGTGCGCATGGCTTTGAACTCTTGCCCCCGCGTCTCATCTCCCTTTCCGACCTGCAAGATCGAGCACATCGAGGTGCTCGCCCTCGAGGACGTCCCGCGCTTCGCCAAGCAGGGGGTCGTCGCCTCCATGCAGCCCAGCCACATGTGCTACGACTCGCCGGAGCAGGACCCGACGCCGCAGCGCCTCGGCGCGCGCACGCGCGGCTCCTTCGTCTGGCGCAGCCTCGAGAAGGCCGGGGCCCTGCTGGTCTTCGGCACCGACTGGCCGGTGGTGCCTCTCGACCCGCGCGAGCAGCTCTACGCCGCGACCACGCGCCGCCACCTCAACGGGAAGCCGATAGAGGGCTGGATGCCGGGGGAGAGGGTCTCTCTCGAGGACGCGATCGTCCACTACACCTTGGATCCGGCGCGCGCCGTCGGGCGCGAGGCCGACCTGGGGAGCGTCGCGGTCGGCAAGCGCGCCGACCTCGTCGTCTTCGGCAAGGACCTCTTCGCCCTCTCCGGCGAGGAGCTGCGCACGGTCCCCGTCGACATGACCGTCTTCGACGGCGCCGTCGTCTACGAGCGCAAGCCTTAAGGCTTGGCCAGCAAGTCGAGGGCCGCGGCGGTGATAGCCTGGATGCCCGTCCGGATGGCGGGCTCGGCGAGCGGAGCGTAGAGCGGTGAGTGGAGCGACGGCAGCTCCTCGCCGCGCGCCTTGGCGGCCTTCAGCTTCGCGGGATCGGCCGCTCCCAGCCAGAAGATCGCGATGGGAATCTTTCGCTCCGGGAGCAGCGCGTAGCGGGCGAAGTCCTCGCCGAACATGACCGGTTCGGCCGCCTCCACCCGCTCGGCCCCGAGAGACTTGCTCATCGCTTCGGCCACGCGGCGGGCCAAAGCGGGATCGTTATAGGCCGCCGGGGTGTACTTCTCGTCGACCTTGACGACGGGATAGAGGCTCTCCGGCAGGCCCGCGGCCTCGGCCAGCCCGCGGGCGATGCGGCGCATGGCGGCCAGGATCCGCTCCCGCGCTTGGGGAGTAAAGGAGCGGACGGTGGCCTCGAGCTTCACCTCGTCGGGAATGATGTTGTACTTGGTGCCGCCGTGGATGGAGCCCACCGTGAGCACCGCGGGCTCGGTGGGGGAATTTTCCCGGCTGATGATGGTCTGGAACGCGAGCACCATCTGCGCGGCCAGGACCACCGGGTCCTTGGAAGCCTGCGGGTAGCCGCCGTGGCCGCCCTTTCCTCGCACGGTCACCTCGACGCGGTCCACGTTGGCGAGAACGAAGCCTTCCCGCCAGCCGATGTGTCCCGCCTCGAACAGCGGGGAGCCGTGCAGCGCGAGCGCGAAGTCGGGCCGCGGGAAGCGCTGGTAAAGGCCGCCTTCGAGAAGCGAGCGGGCGCCGGCGCCGACCTCCTCGGCGGGCTGGCCGATGAGGATCAAGGTCCCCGACCAGCGGTCCTTGGCCTGAGCCAGCGCCCGCGCGGTTCCCGCCCATACGGCCATGTGCAGATCGTGGCCGCATGCGTGCGTGACGGAGACCAACTCGCCCTTGTCGTTCTTCGCTTTCACCGAGCTGGCGAACGGGAGCCCGGTCTTCTCGAGCACGGGCAGGCCGTCCATGTCGGTTCGAAGGAGGAGGGTCTTGCCCGGCCCGTTCTTGAGGACGCCCACCACGCCGTGCGGGACGCGGGCGGCCTCGTCGTAGCGGCCGAAGCCCTCGAGCACCTCGTAGCCGGCGTCGCGCAGCTCTTTGGCGAGACGGGCGGAGGTCTTCTCCTCCTGATAAGAGAGCTCGGGGGAGGCGTGCAGCTCCCGGTACAGGGCCGTGGCCGCGGCTTCGTTGGAGACCGCGGAATCCGCGGCCGGGGCCGCGTGGGCGCTGGAGAGGAGCAGGGCGAGCAGGGAGGCGGTGGTCATGGGGCCATTAGAGCAATTTGCCCCCGCTCCCGCTCGCGGCCTAACGCTTCTCTTCGAGCGCCTTGCCGAGGTCGGCCAGCTCCTTGGCCACGGCCTTGAGGCCGCTGGCGAGGTGCCCGCGCAGCGCGTCGGCGGCCTCGTTTCCTTTCTGCTTGCCGACGTCGACGACCTTCTGGGCTTGGGCGCGGACCGCGCGGCCCTGCTCGGACTCCGCGGCCGTCTTCGCCGCGTCGGCCGCCTTGGAGAACTGCTCGCCGATCTTGCGCACGCTCTCCACCACCTGGGCGTGGATCTCGCGCACCTGGGGGTTCTGCGCCGCCGACTGCACCGCGCTCTCCAGCTTCTCGCCCAGCTTGGCGATCTCCTGGAGCGCCTTCTCGTGGACGCCGTCCTTCGGGTTCTCCTCGCTCATGCCGTCCTCCCCGCGCCGCCGTCGTCCGGCGGCGCGCCTTCCAAAAGCAGGTCCGCCAGCGCCATCTGGAACTTGAGGTCGTCATCGTCGGTGAAGCGGGGGCTCGCCCGGTTGAGCGCCGTGTAGAGGATGGAGACCAGGAAGGCGGCGTTCTCATCGGCCGCGCCGCGGGAGGCGAGGAGCTGGATCATGGGGTGCGCGGCGTTGAGCATCCAGCTCTGGTCGCGGTACAGGATCCCGGCGTCCGGGCGGGAGCCGAAGCCCAGGGCCGCGATCTCCTCCTCGGGCAGGGGGCAGCCCTTGCTGGCCGCCAGCGCCCGCAGGATGGCGCGCAGGGGCGCCGCGGGGTCCTGGGAATCGGTCCGCTCCGCGGAGGCGCCCGGAGCGCGCGCGCCGACGCGCGAGCCGCCCCGCGGCGTGCTGGGCGAGATGTCGGCGAGGTAAGCCGGCGGGGGCGGCGTGTTCGCGCGCTCCGGCGCCGGCGGGCGGGCCGCGGGCGGCTTGGCCGGCTCGATGGGGGGCCTGGGATGGGGCGCCGGCTCGGGCTCGACCGGGCCGCGCGGCCGCGGCGGCGGCGCGATCCCCAGGATGAGCTTCGTTCCCCCGAGAAGAAGGCGGCCGTGGTCGGGGTAGCCGGCGGTCAGCTCTTGGAGCGCCTCGGGGTGGACGGAGTGCGCGAGGAAGACCTTCTCGCCGCGCGCCGCGCCCTCCCGGAGCTCGCGCATCGAGAGCATCCTGCCGCCGGCGTCGCGCAGGAGCTTGAGGTCGTCGAGCCAGTCGTTGGCCCGCCAGCGGGCCCCGCCCGGGTCCCAGGACACGGCGGCCAAGTCGAGCAGGTGCTCGCGGAGGATCGCCTGGCGCGGCGTCTCCGCGCGCGGGTCGTAGAGCTCCGCGAGCCGCCGGTAGACGGCCGGGGCGGCCGTCATGAGCTCGGATAGGCATTCCGCCGCCGCGGCGTCGGGAGCCCCGACCTGGGGCACGGATTTCAGGGAGGGGCACTCGACCACGGCCTCCAGGCGGAGCCCGCCGAGAGGCCAGGCCGAGACCGCCAGCGGCCGGCGGTCGCGCAGCCAGCGGATCCGCGACGCCCGCGTGTGCGGCACGAGGGAGAGCCCGATCTCGCCGGTCGCGAGCGCGGACTTGAACGGCAGCTTGAGGAGGAGGTTGGGCTCGTCGAGCTCCGGCATCACCGGCGGCGCGGCCGCCGCCGCGGCCGCCTTCATCGGCTTGGCGTCCTTGCCGAAGAAGGCCTCCAGGAAGCTCCGGTCCGACGGGATCGCGACGCGCGCGACGAGCAGGTTCGCGACCGGCTGCTGGTCCCAGTCGTCGCAGAACGGCACCAGGCCGAGCCAGCGCCGCTGCTCCTCGAGGTCCATCAAGGACAGCGGGCGCGAGCGCAGATCGAAGAGGAGCGGCGCCCGCCACAGCGCCTGCAGCGCGGGATCGGGGTCGCCCCCCTTGAGGGCGTCGGCCCGGGCGAGGCATGCCGCCCGGGCGCAGAACGCCGTCAACGAGAACCTCTCGATCAAGGCGGCTTTCGCCCGTCCGGCTTCGCCGGGATCGGAGGCCAGCGGCTCGAGGACGGTCTGCGCGAGCGCCTCGGGCAGCGAGCGCTCCTCCCAGCGCATCCACTCCCGCCGCAGGGCCGGGTCGTCGAGGGCCTGGCCCACCGACTCGGCCGACAGCGACGCCTCCGCCAGGGTCCGCAGGAGAAGCTTCTGGGAGGAGCGCTGGAGGAGCTCCACGGCCGATTTATAGAGGTCGTCGCGCAGGATGCCGGTCTGGGACAGGCTCTTGCGGAAGGCGTCGTTGCGCACGATCCCCGCCACCTGCACGGCGGGCAGGTTCAGGCGCTCGGCCGACACGGTCACGCCGAAGGTGACGAAGTCGACCAGGGACTCGCGCGCGCACTGCGGGGAGAGCTCGACGCTGCCCGTGAAGCCGCCCTCGGAGAAGGAGAGACGCCGGAAAGCCGTGTCCGCGTCGGCCTCGGGCTCGGCCTCGAGCTGCCGGCCCGCCCAGAAGATCGGGATGGGGCAGTGGCGGGCGAGGTTCCGGAGGTGCTCGCGCT
>DATLOS010000590.1:0-4429 GCA_035536155.1 Elusimicrobiota bacterium | reverse complement strand
CTCGCCGGAGCCGGGTCTGGGCGATCTGGAGGGCGTCCCGGAGCGCGACGAGCTGGTCGGGCTCCTCGGCGGCCTGCCGGTCTGGCGCGCGCAGTGGCGCTTGGGGCCGGACGACTGGCTCACCATCGTGCGCTCCGGCTCGGGCGCCTCGGCCCGCGCGTCCGCGCTGCGGGGGTCCGCCGCGCGCCGCGCGGAGCTTTCCCCCTCCCGCGCGCTGGCGCTCCTGCGGGCGCGGGGACTGCTGCCGAGGCTGCCCGCGGCCTCGCGCGCGCCGGCTCCCTCGGAGTCGCCAGGCGTTCGCGCGCAGCTTCGCTTCGCCCCCGCGGCCCCGCGCCGCTTCGACGGCGTGCTGACCTACGACGCGGCGAAGGCCCTCGGGCCGCGCGACGTCTACGCCACGCCGGCGTTGACGCCGGCGGACGCGGCCCGGCTGGCGCAAGCCAAGGGCTTTCTCGTCACCCGAGCCCCCGCGGAGGCGGCCGCGCTCGGCCTCGCGGCGGGCAAGCCGGGGCTGGGTCTCGCCCGCGCGCGCTGGACCGCCGCGGGCCTCGAGCTCCTCGTGCCCGAGTTCGGGCCGCCGCGCTACGTCGCCGGGCTCTCCGTCCGGGGCGTGGCGCGGGCCAGTCTCCGGATACTCCGCGAGGGCGACTCCCTGGCGCTGGACGCGGACTCGGGCTCGCTGCGGACGCTCAAGCCGGAGCCGGCGGCGCTGGGCCTTCCCGCCTCAGGCGCGAAACAGCCGTCCTAGGCCGGCGCGCTCCTCGTCCGTCAGGAAGCCGGCCGCCCAGAGCAGGATCGGCGCAAGGAGCAGGACCGCGAGCCGCGCCCCCACCCCCGCCCCGGAGAGCCGCCAGGCCGCCGCGCCCGCCGCCGCGAAGGCGAGCAGCAGCGCCGCCACGCGTCCGTTCTCGTAGGGGATCGGATAGACCTTCCGGCCCGCGAGGTAGAGAGCCGCGGCGGTGGCGGCGTACGCGGCGAAGGTCGCCCAGGCAGCGCCCATCATGCCCCAGCGCGGTATCAGCGCGAGGTTGACGGCCACGTTCACGGCGGCGCCGAGGGCGGTGATCCAGGCGAGGATGTCGGTCCGCTTGGCCAAGGTGACCGAGGCCATGAAGTTGATGTAGGCGCCGTAGAAGACGTAGCCGGCCAGGACGACGGGGACGACGCCGAGGCCGCTCCAGTACGCGGGGTGTATCAGCGAGCGGCCGTGGACCTGCAGGCGCACGATGTCCGGGATGAAGAGCGACAGCGCCAGCGTGGCCCAGAGCGAGCCGGCCAGGAAGTAGGTGAGCACCCGGCCGAGGAGCCGGCGCGAGTCCGGGGCGTCGGCGCGCTGAAGGTAGAACGGGCGCCAAGCCTGGTCGAACATGCTGACTAGGAGCATCATGAAGATCCCCAGGCGGTAGTTCGCCTGATAGATCCCGACCGTCGCCTCGTCGGTCATGGCCAGGAGGATGGGGCGGTCGATCACCTGGATGGCCATCGCCCCCAGGCCCGCCGGGATCAGAGGCAGGCCGAAGCGCGCGAGCTCCGGATAGAGCGCGCCGGAGAAGCGCGCGCGCAGGCGCGCCGCGAAGACCGGGGCCAGGAGGGCGAGCGTCGCCAGGGAGGAGAGGAGCGAGGCCCAGAAGACGCCCGCCGGTCCCAGGCGCATGCCGCGCAAGAAGAGCACGTTGAGGAAGACGTTGAGGGCGATGTTGAGGGATTTGACGCCGGCGTAGGTCCACGCGCGGTGGTCCATGCGCAGGTCGGCGAAGGCCACGGTGGCGAGCGCGTCGAGGGCCATGATCCAGGCCGAGCAGCGGACCATCCCCGCCGCGGCGGCGCCCAGGCCGCCCCAGCGGGCGAGGGGCGCGGCCCCGAGGTGGATCGCCAGCGAGAACGCCAGCGAGACGCCGAGGAGAGACCAGAACGCCGTCGAGAAGACCGGCCCGGGGTCCTTCTTCCGGTCCGCGGCGAAGCGCATGTAGGCCTGGTCCATCCCGTGCTGGTAGAGGACGTTGAGGAAGGCGATATAGGCGAACAGCGTGCTCACCGCGCCGTACTCGCCCGGCACGAGGTAGTGGGTGTAGAACGGAAGCAGGAGGAAGTTAAGCAGCCGCGCCACCACGGTGGAGAGGCCGTAGATGACGGATTCCTTGCCCAGGGCCTTGAGGTCCTTCCACATGGCGCAGGCTATCCTAGCAAAAGCCCCCGAAGGGCCGGGCCGGGCTACTTCGGCAGGTTGAAGGCCTCGCGGACTTGATCGAGCGCTTGCTGCAGATTGCTGTTCCAGCGCACCTCGCCGCGCTGGTCATAGTAGAAGCCCATCACGGCGGCGTCGGTGCGGAGCACGATGCCGCGGCGCAGGGCGTCGTCCATGTCCCGGATGGGGTTGCGCTCGAGCTCCTGGAGGTCCACGTTGGGGTTTATGAAGAAGAGGTTCGAGCCCGGCCCCTGCTCGAAGTCGTAGTAGCCGACCACGTTCCTCGACCAGTTCAGCCAAGCCTGGCGCCGCTCGGCCAAGGCCGGGTCGTGCCCGGCGCCGTCGCCGAAGAGGTCCGGCCGCGCCTTCGGGTTCTTCACCCAGGCCCCGTAGATCTTGAAGCGGGCGAGGTCCGGCGGGGAGTCGTGCTCCAGGGCGGCCGTGGTCAGCGCGCAGGCCCGGCTTCCGTTGGCGCAGAACTCGGTCTTCAAGGCCACGAGTATTCCCACCTGGCCCTCGGCGTGGTGCTCCCGGAAGTCGCGCACGATGTCCGGGATGGTGTAGATCGGGTTCTTGTCGAAGGAGAGCGCCGTGATCTTCTTGGTCTCCTCGAAGGCGACCGAGCGCGCCTCGGGAAAGGCCTCGTGCCGGCTGGGCGCGTCGGGGTCGCGGGGGCCGCGCAGCTCGGCGTCGTACTGGGCGGCGGCCGCGGCGTTCTGGCGCGCCTGCTGGTCGTAGGCGGATTCCGGCTTCGAGCGCAGGGAGATGATCGAGATCGTCGCGACCACGGCGAGCGCGATGGCGGCCAAGGCGGCGAGAACCTTGACCCGGACGGAGCCGGCCCGGCGCCCCGCGCGGGAAAGGGGCGCGGCCGGCGCGCGTCGCCGGCTGGCTGCGGAGGCGCCCGCGGGCGCCAGTCTGAGGGCGGCGGACGGAGCGGCCGAGGCGCTCGTTTCGACGGCCTCTTCGCCGCCGGCGCGGCGGGTGGAAAGATCGAAGGCGGCGCCCAGGGTCTTGGACAGGGCCGCCGTGGGCGCCTGCGCCGACGCGCCGTGCGAAGCCAGGTCCGCGCCGAGCTTACCGGCCTGGGCGAGAAGGGAGGGCTTCTCCTCGCGCGCGTCGGGCGCCGGGAGGCTCTCGGCGGACACGCGGGGCGTGCCGGCGGGCGGCTGGACGGCAAGAGGATCGCGCTCGGCCGCCGGGGCGGGGACCCCTTGCTCCGGGCTCGCGGCGAGGCTCGGCGCCTCCGCGGCGGCCGGAGAGACGAGGGCCGCTTGAGGCGGCGCGGACAGCGCGCTCCCGAGCGCCTGGGCGTCGAGCGCCGGGGCGCCGAGCTGCAGGGAGGAGGCGGCCGCGGGCTGAAACGCCGGGACCGCCGCGACCGGGGCGGCGCTCCCCCGCCCGGTGAAGGCCGCGGAGCCCGCCCAGGCGGCGCCTCCGCCCTCCAGGGACACGGCCGCGGCGACGAGGACGGAAAGGAAGCGTTTCATGCCGCCAGTCTACAAGTCTGGCACCTCAAGATGGAGCGCCGAAGGTCCCAGAAGGCGGGCGGCAAACGGCCTAGCGCGAAACAAATCCGCCGCATCCCGACGGCATTCTTCGGACGTGCGCTATCTCGCCAAGCTCGACGGCGACGTCCGGGGACCGTTCGCGGTCCTCGAGCTCCTCGCCCTGCCGGGATTCGCGCCCGACACCCAGGTTTGCCCCGAGTTCGAGGTCGTGGGCTGGAGGGAAGCCCGCGCGGTCCCGGAGCTGGCCTTCCTCATGCGCGTGCGGGAGTCGAGCCGGCGGCTGCTGGCCGACAACCGCGCGCTGCGGGAGGGCCTCAAGGGCGCCGTCCGCGCGCGGCGGGAACTGGCGGCGCGCCTCGAGAGCGCGCTCATCAAGCTCGCGGGCCTGCGCAACCGGGCCGAGTTCGCGGACGCCGCCCGCCTCCAGGACGTGCAGGACGAAGCGGCGGACTTGCGCCTGCGCCTGGGCGAGCAGCGCGCGGAGCTCTCCGAGCTGGCGGCCGCGCTCGAGCGTCTGCGCGCGCGCTACGCGGCGGCGCAAGCGGAGCTCGCCCGGCTGAAGGCGATTCCCCCCGAGTCCGAGACGGGACTCGGCGAGAGCCTTCCTCAGTAGCGGTAGTTCTCGGCCTTGTAGGGGCCGTCGGCCGAGATGCCCAGGTACTCGGCTTGGCTTGCCGTGAGCTTGGTCAGCTTGGCGCCGAGCTTCCCGAGGTGCAGCCGCGCGACCTTCTCG
>DATLOS010000589.1:0-6491 GCA_035536155.1 Elusimicrobiota bacterium | reverse complement strand
TTCCTCCTTCGACGCCCTGCGCGCGCTCGCCTCGCCTTCCGCCTTGGCGGGCGGCGCCTCCCTGCGGGCCTTCGACGGCTCCGCCTCGGCCGCGCCCGCGCCGGGCGCCGTCCCGGTCTTCGCCGAGTACGCGGACTTCCTGACCCGCCTGGGCTTCGGAGACGGCGAGACCCGGGCGCGCGAGGCCCTGCGCGACCTGAGCGTGGCCCGCGACCGTCGCCGGGTGCTCCAGCAGAGCCTCAAGCGGGAGGCTCTCGCCGCGGGGGCGCGGGACCTCGCCGCCCGCGTGATGGCGGCCCTCGACCGCGGGGGCTTCGCCCCGGAGCAGGTCGAGCACGCCCTGCGCCTCGCCGCCCATCTCGCCGCGTTCTCCCCGCTCGAGGCCCCGCAGGCGCTGCCCGCGGGCCTCGGGCCCGAGTCGGAGCTCGCGACGCGCCAGTGGCTGGCGGCGCAGACGTCCGAGCGCATGGAGCGCCAGGTGCGCTCCTTGACCGCCCAGGCCCTCGCCGCGGCGGCGCCGCGTAGCGCGGCCCTCGAGCCCGCCGCTCTGGCCCGGGAAGCCGCTCCCTGGAAGGCCCTCCTCGAGCAGGCGGTGCTGCCGCTCTACGCGGACCCCGACATGGGCCAGGCGCGCTACGCCGGACGCGCCTTGGCCGCGTCCTTCGTCCGCCTCGCCCGGCGCGGCCGTCCGGAGGTCGAATCCCGGCTGGAAGCCCTGCTCGCGGAGCGCGGCATGCGCTTGGCCGATCTGGTCGGCGACGTGGTGCAGGCCCGAGACGCCGCGGGACGGGCGCGCTCGGTCCGGGTCCGGAACGGGGACTTTTTGGGCATCCGCGGACGCGCGCGCAAATCGGCCGAGATCACCGCGGCGGTGCGCCCGCACGACTCCCTCATGGCGAAAGCCCGCAAGATGGGCCTTCTCGGCCACCCGGTGAGCGTATGGATCAAGCCGGACTCCGAGACCGCCGCCCAGGTCCCCGGCCAGCCCGTGCGCAACCTCCTGCGCCGCGCCTGGCACGCCTTCCGCGTCTGGGCGGGGAACCAGCCTCTGATGCTGCGCGGCTTCTCGCACGTGGCCATGGCCCGCGTTCAGGAAGCCGACGGGGTCTCCATGTCCTGGGCCGTGGAGAGCGAGGTGGACTCGCACGAGGGGGGGCTGCGCAAGATCGGCTTGGCCGACCAGTTCCTCAACCTCGGCTCCTACGTCCGCTTCGGCGTGAGCCGCCTCGACCCGGAGGCGGTCTGGGACGACTTCCATCGCCAAGCCGCCGTCGGGAGCCTCGAGGCCGGGTGGCCGCGCCTCCTCTCGGACGAGACGCGCCGGCGGCTCCTGGCGATCCCCCGGGAGGAGGCGCCGCGCCTCTTGGCCGAGCTCCACTCCCGCGCCTTCGAGGTCCTCGAGACCATGATGCTGGAATGGGGAGTGGGCTACGCCTACGGCTTCGTCGACGCGGCGTGGCGCGCGTACTGCGGCTCCGCGATCGTCCTCGCCTACGCGCTGGGCGCGGGCTACGCGATTCGCGCCCTCCCCGATCAATGGCACTGGATGGTCCGCCTGCTCCATCGGCTGGGCTACGCCAACGCGAAGGAATTGGACATGGAGCACCCGCCGGTCTGGCCGGCGAGCTTCCACCTCGATCCCAAGATCGGCTACCACGAGACGGTGGAGTTCGCCCGTCTCTCGGGCGTCCGGGAGCGCCTGGCGGAGGGCCTGAGCGTTCCGGAGCCGGCGTTGACGCCGACCGCCGCGGAGCTCGAGGCCGCTTTGGCCGCCAGCGGAGCCTCCTTCGCCCCGGACCCCGTCGCATTGCGGCGCGTTTTGGAGAGGAATCTCGTGGCCCGCGAGCGCAAGCGCCGCGGGAAGGTCGGCTGGCGTCAGGGCATCAACGCCGCCAGCGGCTATTTCGAGCATTTGGAGCGTCTGTATTCGCGAAGCGGCTGAGGCCGCGGAGGAATCCGGCATGAGAAAAGCACTCGCCCTCATCGTCTCCCTCGGTCTGGTCTCCGGCTCCGCGCCCGCGGCCTTCGCGGCCGCGCTCGCGCAGCGCCCCGCGGCGCCCGCGGTCACGATCGTCCAGGCTCCCGCTTTCGCCGCCCCTTCGCAGGCCCCCGGCCTGGGATCCCTCGGAAGCCTCTCCTCTTCGCTCCAGCTGTTCGCGCCCGGGCAGGTCGACTTCGCGGCGCCGAGCCTGGGCGTCCAGGCGCTCTCCGAGCTCAAGACGGCCGAGCTGCTTTCGGTCCTAAAGAGCCCCGCCCCGAGCGGCGATGCCTGGCAAGCGCGGCTGGACTCGTACGCGGGGTTGACCTCGTCGCCGGCCGCGCCGTTGGCGGGGGACGCGCCGCGGCCCCGCATCCTGGCGGAGGGTCTCTCGCGCGAGGCCGCTCGGAGCGAAGCGCCGGTCCTCGCGTCGGCCTTGGCGCGTGTGGGCGAGCTGCGCGGCGCCGCCCTCTTCGACGAGACCCGCTCCTGGATGGACGGCGGCCGCCTCGGGCACGAGGCCCCGGAGGCCTCCCCGGCGCCCGCGCCCGGCGGCGAGGCCCCGCGAGCGTCGAAGACGCCCTCCTTGGGCGCCCGGGCCGTCCGGGGCCTGCTCGGCGCCGCGAGGGCGGTCACGGAGAGCCTGGACCGCCGCATCCCCACGCCCCCGTCCGTGGGGGCGTCGGCCGAGGCGGGGGTGAAGCCCTACCTGCGCTTCTGGATGTCCGTGCTCTCGCCCCTGGTCAACGTCTTCTACCGCCCCCGGGTGCGCGGCCTCGAGAACCTCCCCAAGGGCGGCGCGCTCCTCCTCTCGAACCACGTCTCCTTCTTGGACGTGGTCATGCTCCACTTCGCCACCCGCAGGCCCATCCGCTTCCTGATGTTCTCCGACTACTACGAGAACCCGTATCTGCACTGGTTCGTCAAGCAGTTCCGGCCGATCCCCATCCGCCCCAAGGAGTACGGCGGCAACAAGGAGGCCATCCTGCAGGCGCTCCAGGACGCGAAGGAGGCGGCGCAGCAGGGCGACCTCGTCCTGATCTTCCCCGAGGGCACCCTGACCCCGCACGGCATGCTCACCGAGTTCAAGCGGGGCTTCGAGTACATCGCCCACGACCTGGGCCGGCCCGTGATCCCGATCTACTTGGACGGCCTCTGGCGCTCGATCTTCTCCCGCGGCCGGGCGAAATCCCTGTGGGAGAACGTCAAGGATCTCGTCGCCGCTCCCTTCGGGGACGTCAGCATCCGCTTCGGCAAGCCGCTGGAGCAGCCCGACATCGCGCACGCCTTCCAGGCCGAGATGGAGCTGGGCGTCGCCTCCTTCACCGAGCGGGTGGCGCGCTCCAAGCGGACCATCCCGCGGGAGCTGGTGCGCGTGGCCAAGGCGCACTGGGCGACCAAGGCCGTGGTGGACTCGACCGGCAAGCTCCTGAGCTACGGCAAGCTCCTGACCGCCTCGATCCTGCTCTCGGGCCTCCTGGGCGGCCTCTTCGCGGGCCGCGGCCTCTCCGCGGCCGACACGAAGAACGTGGGAGTCCTCCTTCCGCCCACGGCCGGCGGGGTGCTGGCCAACGCCGCGCTGGGCATCCGCGGCTCCGTTCCCGTCAACTTGAACTACACGGCCTCGGCCGAATCGATCGACAACGCCTTGAGCAAGACCAACGCCCGGGTCATCCTCACCTCCCGCAAGTTCCTCGCGGCGCTGGAGGAGAAGGCCAAGAAGGATCGCGCCCCCTTCTTCTGGTCCGACTACAAGAGCCGCTTCGTCTTCGTCGAGGACCTGGCGGCGGGGGTCCCGAAGTGGAAGAGCGCGCTCCTCTTCGTGCTCCTGACCATCCTGCCGACCTTCCTGGTCGAGCACTTCTTCCTGCGCTCCGCCTCGCGGGACTTAAACGACACCGCGGCCATCGTCTTCACCAGCGGCTCGAGCGGGCTGGGCAACGGCGCCGAGCTCAGCCACATGAACATCCAGTCCAACATCGAGATGCTCCGCGAGATCTTCCCCATGAAGAACCTGCGCAGCTTCCTCGGCGTGCTGCCTTTCTTCCACGTCTTCGGCTTCACCGTGACGATGTGGATGCCGCTGATGCTGGGCATGGGCGCGGCTTATCACGTCCACCCGCGCGAGTACGAGCACATCGAGACCTTGGCCGCCGCGCAGCGCCCGGACATCCTCATCGCGACGCCCACCTTCCTGGCCGAGTACACCCAGCACGTCGCCAAGGCCGCGCTGAGCTCGCTCAAGCTCGTGATCGTGGGAGCGTCCGCGCTGCCGGAGGACGTCCGCCAGGCCTTCCTCGCCAAGTTCGGCGTCGTCCCGCTCGAGGGCTACGGCGCGACCGAGTTCTCGCCGGTGGTCAGCGTGAACGTGCCGGACGACGGCGACGGGGTGGGCAACGTCCCCGGGACCGTCGGCCACTTCCTGCCGGGGACCGCGGTCGCCGTCGTGGACCCGGCGACCTTCCAACTCGTTCCCTTCGGCGAGCCCGGCGTCCTCCTGGTCGCCGGTCCCCACGTCATGAAGGGCTACATCGGGGAGCCGGAGAAGACGGCGCGGAACGCGCGCGGCCCCTGGCGCATGACCGGCGACATCGCCACGCTCGACGCCAAGGGCTTCATCCGGATTCTCGGCCGCGTGGAGCGCTTCGCCAAGGTCATGGGCGAGAAGGTGGACCTCGAGGGCGTGGAGCGCAAGCTCAACGCGGCGGCCGGCGCGGGCAGGGCGGTCTTCGCCGTCACCTCCGTGCCCGACCCCAAGCTGGGCGAGCGCCTGGTCGTGCTCAACGCGGGCTACGAGGGGAACATCGACCTTCTCCTGGCCCGCCTCATCGAGCAGGGCGTGCCGCACCTCTGGCTGCCGACCACGAACTCCTTCTACCGCGTTCCGGAGCTTCCCATGCTCGGCTCCGGCAAGCTCGACCTGCGCCGCCTGAAGGAACTGGCGCTCCAGCTCTCCGCCCGCTAGGCTGGCCTTCCAGCGCGCGCGCTGCTAAGCTAGCGCCATGAAGCGCGCCCCGGGCGCGGCCCAGCTCGTCGCCCAGAGCTTCTTTCTCTCCGGCCTGGCGGCCCTCGTCCACGAGGTCCTCTGGGCCAGGCTTCTGGCGCTCTTCTGCGGGAGCACGAGCGCCGCCGTCGCGGCCACGACCGGGGCCGTCATGGCCGGCCTGGCCGCGGGCTGCGCGCTCTCCGGCCGCTGGTCCCGCCGCCTTCCGGCGCCCTCCCTGCTCTCGGCCTACGCGGTTCTCGAGGCGGGGGTGGCGCTCTGCTCCGGCGCCGGCTGGCTCCTCCTGCGCGCGGCGAGCGGCGTCCTCCTGGGGGACCCGGCGCGCTTTGTCGCCGCCTTCGCGGCGGTCCTGCCCGCGGCGACGCTCATGGGCGCCACGCTCCCGCTTTTGACGCGCTGGAGCGCGGGCTCGCCCGAGCTCAGTCTCGCCCGCCTCTACGGCGTCAATACGACCGGCGCGGTCCTGGGCTGCCTCCTCTGCGGCTTCGTCTTCCTCCCGCAGTTCGGGCTGCTGCGGACCTTGGCGTTGGCCGCGACGTTCAACGGCTGCGCCGCGTTCCTCGCGCTCATGGCTCGAGAAGAGAAGCTCGGCCGCGCTCCGGAGTCTCCGGGACGGAGCCGTCCCGTACCGGTTTCGCTTCTGGCCGCCGTTTCCCTGGCCGGCGCGGGCTCGCTGGCGCTGCAGGCGGCCTGGACGCGCGCCCTGTGCCTGGTCCTGGGGGCCTCGGTCTACGCCTTCGCGCTCGTCCTCGCGGTGTTCCTGGCCGGCGTCGCCGGAGGCTCTTTGGCCGTCCACGCGCGCCCCCGCGCCCTCCGGGCCTCGGACGCCTTCCTGGCGCTCGCCGCCGTCTCCTTGCTCGGCATCCCTCTCCTGGGAGAGATGCCCTACGCCTGGGCCCGGCTCTGGAGCTGGTCGAGCTCGGGTCCCGTGGCTCTCCACGCGCTCCAGGCGCTCTTCTGCCTGGCGCTCATGGGCGGTCCCACCGCCCTCATGGGCGCGGCGCTGCCCTTGTGCGCGGAGCAGGCCGCGGGCGGCGGCGCCCCGGGCGAGGACGTGGTGGGCAGCCTGTGGGCCTGGAACACCGGGGGCGCCATCGTCGGCGCGGTCCTGGGAGGGCTCGTCTTCCTGCCGGCCCTCGGGCTCCTGGGCGCGATCCGAGCCGGCGCCGGCCTCTACGTCCTAGCGGCCCTGGCGTCGGGCGAGCCCGCCCGACCGGCCATCGCCGGCGCGATCCTCGCCGCCGGGCTCCTCCTGCCGGGCCCCGACGCGCGTCTCTTGTCGAGCGGGATGTTCGTCTACGGCCCGCAGTACCAGGAGGCGAAGACCCGCCGCGCCTTCCTCGAAGAGCTCCGCAAGGACCGGGTGATCTTCGATCGTGACGGGCGCTCCTCCACGGTCACCGTGCTGGAGACCCCGCAGGGGGGGCGCTACCTCCGCGTCGACGGCAAGACCGACGCGTCGCTTTCGGCCGACTTGGACACGCAGCTCCTGATCGGCTACCTGCCGCT
>DATLOS010000588.1:0-3954 GCA_035536155.1 Elusimicrobiota bacterium | reverse complement strand
CGGACGCCGGGCCGGATTCCCACCGTCTGGCCCGTGCCGCTTCGCCCCGGGCTTCCCGCGTGGCATTTCGATACCGCCCGTTCCTGCGCTCGTCCCCGCTATGAAAGGGTCGGCGGCCTGCCTCTTCATCGCGACATCCCGGAACGCGATTTTCAGGCCGCCCTGCGCCGCATTTAGCCTTTCCGCAAAACTCCCGTCCCCGCCGAGAAATGATAAAATTGCGAAGAATCACCCGCCACCATGATTTCCAGCGAATTCTTGGTCTTCGGCAGCCCCCGGATCGAGGAGGAAGAGATCCAGGAGGTGGTCTCGGTCCTGCGCTCGGGCTGGATCGGCACCGGCCAGCGCGTACAGAGGTTCGAAGAGGCCTTCCGCGCCTACAAGGGCGCGGCCTACGCGGCGGCCGTGAACTCCTGCACGGCGGCGCTTCATCTTTGCCTAGTCGCCCTGGACCTCAAGCCGGGAGACGAGGTCATCACCACGCCGATGACCTTCTGCGCGACCCTCAATGCCATCGTCCATGCCGGCGCGACCCCCGTGCTGGCGGACTGCGACCGGAGGACGTTGAACATCGACGCCCGGGAAGTGGAGAGGAAGATCACGCGCCGCACCCGGGCGATCCTCCCGGTCCACTTCGCCGGCCGTCCGTGCGCCATGGACGAACTCATGGACCTCGCCCGGCGCCGCGGCTTGGCGGTGGTCGAGGACTGCGCTCACGCCATCGAAACCGAATACAAAGGCGGAAAGGCCGGCACCTTCGGGGACTTCGGCTGCTTCAGCTTCTACGTCACCAAGAACATCACGACCGCCGAAGGCGGCATGGTGCTGGCCCGCGATGCCGCCCGCATCGACCGCATCAAGGTCCTGGCCCTTCATGGCATGAGCAAGGACGCCTGGAAACGTTTCTCCGACGACGGCTACAAGCATTACCAGGTGGTTGAGGCCGGCTTCAAATACAACATGACCGACATGCAGGCCGCTCTCGGCCTCCACCAGCTCGGCCGCGTAGAGCGCTGGTGGGAGCGACGCCGAGAGCTCTGGGCCCGCTATAACGAGGCCTTCAGGGGCCTGCCCTGCATCCTGCCCGCAGACCCGGAGCCCGGGACGCGGCACGCCTACCACCTCTACACTCCGTTGATCGACTTGGAGCGCGCCGGCAAGAGCCGGGATCAAGTGCTCCAGGAGCTGTTCGCGCGCAAGATCGGCACCGGCGTCCACTACATCGCCTCCCATCTGCACCCCTTCTACTCCCGCCGGCTGGGCCACAAGCGCGGGGACTTCCCCAACGCCGAGTTCATCTCCGACCGGACGCTCTCGCTGCCTCTGTCCGCGAAGCTGACCGACCAGGACGCCGCGCGCGTGATCCAAGCCTTCCGCGAAGTGCTTTCATGAGCCCGCCCGCCCTCTTCTCCCTCGATGGGAAAGTCGCGGTCGTCACGGGGGGCGCAGGCCAGCTGGGCCTGGCGATGGGGCGCGCCCTCGCGGACGCCGGCGCCAAGGCCGTGCTCGCGGACCTTCCCGCGACCCTCGCCCGCCTTCCCAAAGAGGCCGGCTCGCTCCTGCGCGCGCCCCTAGACGTGACCAAGCCCCGCTCCGTCGAGAACGCGGTCGCCCGAATTTCTCGCGAGACGGGCCCGATCGATATTTGGATCAACAACGCGGGGATCGCCGTGTTCACCCCCTTCGCCCGGCGCACTCCGCAGGAGCTGGAGCGCGTGCTCGATGTGAACGTCAAGGGCCTCGTCTATTGCACCCAAGCCGTCAGCCGACGCATGCGAGCGCGGCGCCGCGGAGCCTTCGTCAACATCGGGTCGATCTACGGCCTGGTCTCTCCGGATCCCCGCATCTACGCCGACTCCGGCCGCAACAGCTCCGAGATCTACGGAGCCAGCAAGGCCGGCGTCATCCAGATGACGCGCTACTTCGCCGTCCATCTCGCTCCCGACGGGATCCGGACGAACTGTATCACGCCGGGAGGGGTCTTCAACCGCCAGTCCCCGGCGTTCGTGAAAGGCTATCGCGCGCGCACGCCGCTAGACCGCATGGCCTCGCCCGAGGACATCGCCGCCGCGGCCGTCTACTTGGCCTCCGACGCCGCGGCCTACGTCAACGGGCACAACCTCGTCGTCGATGGAGGATGGACCGCATGGTGACGAAAGCCCCCGCCGAGGCTCCCGCGGTGAAGCTCCGGAGCCGCTCGATCGGGCCGAAGCATCCCCTCTTCTTCATCGCCGAGATCGGCATCAACCACAACCAGGACTTCGAGCTCGCCACGAAGCTCATCGATGCCGCCGCGGACGCCGGCTGCGACGCGGCCAAATTCCAGACCTTCAAGGCCCGAGACCTCTACATCGAGGGCGCCAAGGCCGGGACCTACCGCCTGATGGGCAAGGACATCCCCATCTACGACCTCCACACCGGCCTGGAGATGCCTCGGGACTGGATCCCCAGGCTCATGGAGCACTGCCAGAAGCGCGGCATCCTCTTCTTTTCCACTCCGGTGTCGCCGGAAGCCGTCGACATGCTCGACGCCGAGGGCGTGGAGCTCTTCAAGATATCCTCCTACGACATGACGAACCTCCCCCTCCTCGAGTACGTCGCCTCGAAGAAGAAGCCCGTGATCTTCTCGACCGGCGCGGCCACCTTGGGGGAGGTGGAGGAGTCCGCGCGCGTCCTGCGCGACGCCGGGGTTCCGTTCGCGATAATGCACTGCATCGCCAAGTACCCGGCGCCTTACCGGTACGCCAACCTGGCCGTGATGGATACCCTCCGCTCCGCCTTCCAGGTCCCCACCGGCTTCTCCGACAACGGCTTCGCCGACGAGCGCGGCGCCATCGATCCGCGCCGGGTGCCCTTCGCCGCGGCCCAAGCAGGCGCGGACCTCTTCGAGATCCACATCACTTTGGACCGTTCCCTGCCCGGGGCGGACCACGGCTTCGCCACCACCCCGGACGAGCTGAAGGCCATGACGCGGGGGATGCGCGAGCTCCGCGAGCGCTACAACGCCGGCGAGCGCGCGCCGATCGAGGCGGAGCTCCGCGGCTCCCCGGTCAAGCAGACCTACGACGTGGAGCGCTACGTGCGCGACTTCGCCTACAAGTGCCTGTTCGCCATCGAGGACATCCGCCGCGGCGAGAAGCTCGGCGCGGCGAACGTGCGCGTCCTGCGCCCGGGCTCCTATGCGCGCGGCCTCGCCCCCCGCTACTACAAGCTCGTGGTGGAGAAGGCGCGCGCCTCCCGGGACATCCCTCGGTGGGAGCCCATCACCTGGGACTGCATCCTCTGATGCGGCGCAAGGTCCTCATCCGCTGCGATGCGGGCCCCATCCCCGAGATCGGAACCGGCCACCTGCGCCGCTGCCTGCTGATCGCCGAGCAGCTCGCCGCCCGCGGCTCCGAGGTCGTTTTCCTCACCGCCTCCGCGGACGAGGTGGTCCGGACCATCCCCTACCCGTGCCGCGTCATCCCTCCGGGAGACGCCGCCGGCCCGCTCTCGGAAGCCCTCGCCGCCGAGAAGCCCGAGATCGTCATCTGGGATCGGCTCGACACCGGCGAGGACGTATGCCGCGCGATCAAGGCCGCGGGCGCGATCCTGGTGACGCTCGACGACGAGGGCCCGGGCCAGCGCTTGGCGGACGTGACGATCAACGCCATGGTCGCGGGCGGCGATACGATTTACAAGGGCCCGGACTACGCCGTGCTGCCGAAGGAGTCCGCTCAGCGCCCCGCCTCCGCACCCCGCTCGGCGCGGAGCGTATTCGTCTCCTTCGGTGGCTACGACCATGGCGACATGACCGCCCGCGCCCTCGAGGCCCTTCGCGCGCTCGGCGGCGGCGTCCAGGTGCGCGCCGCCGTGGGCGCGGCGACCCCCCTCGAGCCCCTGCGTCGCTTCGAGGGTCCCACCGTCCGCATTTTCCAGAGCCCGCCGAACTTCGGGGAGCTTTTGCGCGAAGCG
>DATLOS010000587.1:0-2296 GCA_035536155.1 Elusimicrobiota bacterium | reverse complement strand
CCACGGCCGGCGTCTTCGCGACCTACCCGCAGCCCTTTCTGAGTATCGGGGGAGGGTTCGTCGATCAGATCGTGGGCACCGCTCTCCTCATGGGCGTGATCTTCGCGTTCGGCGATGCGCGCAACCAGCAGCCGGCGCCGGGCACGGCCCCGGTGCTGGTCGGCCTCCTGGTCATGGCGGTCGGGATGGGCTTCGGCTTCAACGCGGGCTACGCGATCAACCCCGCGCGCGACCAGGGCCCGCGCCTCTTCACCGCCGTCGCCGGCTGGGGCGGCGAGGTCTTCCGCGCGGGCAACGGCTGGTGGTGGGTGCCCCTCGTGGCCCCGCCCATCGGCGCGGTCCTGGGCGGCTTCGCCTACGACGCCGCCATCGGCAAGCGCCACCCCGCGCGCTGACGCGCTCGCCGCACCAAGTGCGCTTGCGCGACCCGGACCGCGCGGCTACAGTCGCGTGTCGGAGGTGGATTTGGGTACGAGCGCCAATCGTCTGCTGATCGCCGCGGTCCTTTGCCTGCTGGGGGCCCTGACTTCGGGCCTGCTCCTCCTTCAGCACAACGGCGAGACGGAGGCCGCGGCCGCGGTCAGCCAGATCTGCGGGGACGGGCAGGTCACGAGCGGCTGCGAGACGGTGGCCCAGAGCCCCTACTCGCGTGTCTTTGGCGTGCCCCTGGCGGCGATCGGACTCTTTTTCTACCTGTCGTTGATCGTGCTCCTGATCCTGGGCCTCCTGGCCCCGGAGGTCCGCGACGCCGCGGCGGCGGTGGTGCTGGCCCTCACCGGGATCGCCCTGATCACGGACCTTGGCCTCCTCGCCATCCAGGCGTTCGCGATCAAGGACTTCTGCAAGCTCTGCCTGCTGACCTATGTGCTGAACATCGGAGTCGTCTTCGCACTCGCCCCCTTCCGCGCCGCGATGGCGGGCCTGCGGGGGCTCTCCGCGAGGATGGAAGGCCGCCTGCTCCTCGCCGGATGGGTGGCCGGCAGCCTCGCCGTGGCCGCGGCGGTGGCCGGCGCGCAGTCGACCCTGGCCCTGCGCAAGTCGGTTCGAGCGCGGGCCATGATCGGCCTGCCGACAGGTCCCCCCGCGCCGACCCCCGCCCCCGTGGCCACCCCAGCCGCCGACTCGGGCACGGCGTACGCCGCGGCGGCGGCGCCCGCGCCGGCCGGCGGCGAGGCGGCGCACTACAAGGAGCTGGCCGAACGACTCCAGGCCACGCTCGACGATCCCAAGAAGCTCGAGGACTACTTCACGGCCAAGGCCGCGGCCGATTTCGACAAGGCCCAGGTCCAGTCGATGGACCTGACCGAGGTCCCGTCCAAGGGACCGGCCAACGCGCCGGTGCAGGTAGTCGAGTACTTCGACTACCTCTGCCCGTTTTGCCGACAGCTCGCCGGCGCCTTCGACGCCTTCATGCCCCAGGCCGGCAACCGGGTCATCGTCTACTACAAGAACTACCCGCTCGACATGACCTGCAATCCCCAGATGAAGCAGACCATGCACCAGGGCGCGTGCTTCCTGGCCCTGGGCGGGATCTGCGCCAACTACCAGGGCAAGTTCGCGAACTACCAGGCCCGGGTCTTCGGGGTCGAGCTCAAGAACCCGACCGCGGAAGACGTGATCAAGCTCGCCGGCGAAGCGGGAATGAACGGCTCGGCCTTCGAGTCCTGCCTCACCGATCCCCGGACGAAGGCGCGGCTTGCCGCCGAGATCGACGAGGCCAAGCGCGTCGGGGTGGTGGCGACGCCCACCCTGTTCATCAACGGCAAGAAGCTCGCGCGCATCCAGGACTTCGTGCCGATGGTCGACAAGGAAGCCCAGAAGAAGGGCCATCCACCCCTTCCCGCGAACCTGAGGTAAGAGACGATGAGCGACGAAGACACGAAGGCCGAGATCGCCCGTCTCCAGGCCGAGAACGAGCGGCTTCGCGGCCAGCAGGCCCGCGGGCTCAACCTGAAGGTCAGCGAGAAGGGAGCGCTGTCGGTCTACGGGCTGGGCCGCTTCCCCGTCACCCTCTACAAGGAGCAGTGGACGAAGCTCCTGGCCATGGCCGACGACATCAAGGCCTTCCTCAAGGCCAACGACGACAAGCTGAAGTCGAAGTCCTAGGCGGGCCCGGCCCGCTCCTCGCGGGCTCAGCCCCCGGTGGGCCCGAAGCGCTCGGTCTTGACCCGGGCGGGATCGTGGCCCTGGGCGACGAGCGCGCGCGCCGCCGATTCCACGAGGCTCGTGGGTCCGCAAACGAAGACGTGCGGCGCTTCCGAAGAGCCGTAGCCCATCTCGGCGAGGAGGGCCGCAT
>DATLOS010000586.1:0-2028 GCA_035536155.1 Elusimicrobiota bacterium | reverse complement strand
GGCTGAAGGCGATGACCGCCGGCCGCGCTCTGCTGGCCGAGGACGTCACCCCCAACCGCGACCTCTCGCCTGCGGGCCGAGGCTGTCTCTGGTACAAAGCTGGCGACGCGCGCGACCTCGTCGGGCGTGCCTCCTTCCTCGCGCGTAATCCCGAGTTCCGCCGCTCGCTCGGCGACAGCGCCCGCGCCTACATCGCCGAGACGCGCGCGCCCGAAGCGGTGGCGCGCCAGTACGAGGCGGTTTACCTCCACGCGCACGCGCGACGCCGCAACGGCTCGCAACCCTTCTTCGGGAACCTGCAGCCGGTCCAGGCTGCTTTCTAACGCCAGACTAGTCGACGATGAAGAGCCGCGCGCCGGAGGCGGTCGAGGAGCGGTGTCCCGGATCGCCGTCGCCGACGTGGTAGGTCTGGCCGGCCTCGAGCCGCAGCCGGCGGCCGTCGGCAATGGCGATATCGAGACCACCTTCGAGGCAGTGGATCACGTGGCCCTTGGAGCACCAGTGATCGGCCGCGTATCCGGGTGAATACTCGACCAGGCGCACGCGAAGCTCGCCGAACATCCGGGTCCGCCAGGTCGCGACGCCCGCGTCTCCGGGGTGCTGGGTGGGCGCGACCTCGCGCCAGTCGATGATGGACAGGGAAGCGCTCGGGATCTGCATGCGCCGATTGTAGGCGAGCGTGGGGCTCGCATCACGCCCGGCGAGGCCCCTGCAAAAGCGAACGGCCGGGCGTGAGCCCGGCCGTCCTGGGACGAACCTTCCGGCCTATGCTTCGGCTGCCGTCGCCTCGGGGAACTTGAGCTTGCACTTGGAGAGCGCCTTCGTCAGCATGTCCTCGACGTCGTTCTCTTCCAGGTTCTTGGCCATCGCCAGCTCGCTGACGAGCAGGTAGCGAGCCCGCTCCAGCATCTTCTTCTCGCGGAAGCTGAGCGGCTTGGTGCGGTTGAGGAGCAGCAGGCTCTTGAGCACGCCCGCGACCTCGAGCAGGGAACCGGTCCGCATGCGGTCCGAATTCTCCTTGAAACGGTCCTTCCAGTCGGCGTTGCTCAGGCACTTGCCGTCGGTCAGGAAGTCGAAGATCTTCTGGATCTCGCCGTTCCGGACGACCCGGCGCAGCCCGACGCTCTCCACGTTGTGGAAAGGCACCATGACCTTCAGGCTGCTCGACTTGATCTTGAGGAGGTAAAACTTCTCGACGGCGGGGCCGATGGTCCGGCTGGAGATCTGCTCAATCACTCCGACGCCATGGTTGGGATAAACAACCTTGTCGCCGATTTGGAACCCGTTACTAATACTCATGAAGGGCACCCTTGTGGCCAATGGGGGGTACTACCGGGGGAAAAACCGCTAAAGGAAGTATACGCGAGGGTTGTGGAAAAGACAACCGGCGGAGGCGCGGGAGCCCGCTGAAAATGCTGGCTAAGTCATTGCAGCGCCGAGGTCAGGGGTCACGGGTTCATAACTGGCGGTGGGGACGACTGGCGTATAATCCATGACTTAGCTGAGCAGGCGGCGGCCCTTCACCGGCTCGCCAGGCGTTTTCGCGCTCTGCGCCTCCGCATCGCCAAGACAGGATCCGAGTCGATGACCCAGAACGTTTGGAAAAAGCTCGAAGACGAGATCAAGACGCTCGAGTACGAGCTCAATAACGAGCTCCCGCGCGAGTTGAAGAAGGCGGTGGCCATGGGCGATCTCAGCGAGAACGCCGAGTACCACATGGCCAAGCAGCGCCAGGAGTACGTCCGGGCGCGCCTGGGCCAGCTCAAGAAGCGCATGGGCGAGCTCTCGCTGGTGAACCTGACCAACATCCCCAAGGACAAGGTGGCGTTCGGCTCGACGGTGAAGGTCTACGATTCCACCAAGGACGAGGAGATCGAGTACAAGCTGGTGACGAGCGAAGAGTCCGACGTCACGAAAGGCCTGATCTCGACGACCTCGCCCATCGGGCGGAGCCTGATGGGGAAGAAGGTGGGCGACGAGGTGACGGTCGAGACGCCGACCGGCAAGCGCGAGCTGGAGATCCTGAAG
>DATLOS010000585.1:0-2338 GCA_035536155.1 Elusimicrobiota bacterium | reverse complement strand
GGTCTCGGGGAAGTACATCTCCTCGGCCTTGGTGGGCGGGACGACGAAGTTGCCCGGGGTGGTGGCGCGGGCGACGTAGGTGTACTCGTGAACGCCTTCCCACAGGAGGGAGGTGAAGGCCTCGACGCGCTCGTCGCGCAGGTTCTGGTGCTCGTACCAGGTACGCATCCACCACCAGTAGTTGCCACCGGCCTTCTGCTCCTTGGGGTCCTGCGGGATGGAGCCGGTGACGGCGAGGGCCGGGTTCAAGGGTTCGAGGCCGGCGGGCAGCGGATCGACCAGGGCGACGTGGTAGCGCCTGGCTTCGGCGACCATGGTGAGCCTGACCCTGACCTGGGCGCCGGCCTTGATCTTCCAGCTGCCGTCCTTCTGGCGGACGACGTCCTTGGGGTCATCGACCGGCTCGTAGAGACGCTCGACCGCGAAGCCGTGGTCGTCCGGCTCGAGCCAGAGAGAGCTCGGCGCGTAGGTCATGCCGATCCGGTAGTAGAGCCGGCCCTTGCCGTCCTTCTGCAAGATGAGGTCTTCTGTGCCGTTTTTCATCTTGGCCAGGAAGCTCATCGGGATGTCGACGTGGTGCTTGTCGGTCTGGCGGCCCTTGAAGGTGTGCTCGCCGGCGTAGGTGTCGCCCAGCCACATGCGGGAGACGAAGTCGGGGGTGGCCTTCTCGTAGAGGTGGAAGTACCTGTCCATGGCGAGGAGGACGAAGGCGTTCTCCTGGGTGTTCTCCCAGCGTCCCTTGACGCGGTGGGCGAGGAGGCCGCGGACCACCTTGGGGATGAGGTCGGACTTCGGCTTGTCCTCCATGAGCGCCTCGAGGACGATGCCGTCGGCGCGCCGGTCGGAGGCGAGGATGAGGTGGGCGCCGTCGGCGTAGCTGGTGGTCCAGTGGGCGGTGGCGGCGGTCTCCTCGGCCTTGTTGTCGAGCAGGCGGTGGATCTTCTCGATGTGTCCGCTCGAGCTCTTGTCGCCTGACATGGTGAAGAGGAGCCAGCCGACGGCTTCCATGGACAGCTTGTCGGCGCCGCCGGCCTCGGCGAGGAGGGCGTGCGCCTTCTTGATGTCGGTGTCGCCCATGCGCTTTCGCACGTACAGGGCATAGGCGCGCAGGGTTCGCTTCACGTCCTCCGGGTAGTACCAGGGGATGTGCTGCTCGATGGTGGCGAGGTAGTTCTTGTTCGCCGCGATCATCTGGGCCGGGACGTCGTAGCCCTTCTGCTTGGCGCGGATGAGGGCGTGGCCGGCGTGGATGGAGATGTACGGCCAGGACTCGTAGCCCCTGACCCAGAAGGCGAACCCGCCGTCGTAGTTCTGCAGCGACTTCAGTTGCTCGATGTCCCTGGCCATCACCTTCTCGACCTCGGCCGGCTTGGGCAGGCCATCCGCCTTGAAGGCGGTGAGGACGTCTCTCAGCGCGGCGATGGCGAGGATGCGGCTCGAGGTCTGCTCGGCGCACTCGTAGGGATAGGAGATGAGGTAGACGAAGGCGTCGGTCAGCGCCTGGAGCTGGGTGGACGAGGTGGTGACTTCCAGGCCGCCGAACCGGGTGACGACGTTCTTCGGCATGGAGACTTTCTGTCGGATGGCGCCCTTGTCGATTTCACCGTAGGTGGCGAAGGCCTCGGTGGTGGCCGGAGTCCAGACCGGCAGGGCGACCTCGGCGGCGTCGGCGAAGCGTCCCGACTGGGCGCCGAACTGGAAGCGCGCGGTGCCGGCCATCTCGGCGGCGGCCGGGAAGCGGACCTCGACCCGGTCGTTCGCGGGCACGGTCAGCCGGCGGCCGTGGCCGGCCGTGATGGCGGCGTTGGTGGCGCGCAGCGCGACCTCCACCTTCATCGGGTGGTCGGTCTGGTTCTGCAGCACCACCGGCATCTCGAAGACGTCGCCGAAGTTGAGGAAGCGGGGCGGCGAGGGCCGCACCATGAGCGGCATCCGGGCGGTGATGTTGGCCTCGCCGGAGCCGAACTGCTTCTCGCCGGCGACCACCGCGACCATCACCCGGTAGCGGGTCAGGTTGTCCGGCAGCTTGACGGCGACGTCCGCCTTGCCCTGCGCATTCGTCTTGATTTCGGGCGCAAACACGGCGAGCGCCCCGAAGTCCTTGCGCACCGCGATCGGCGTCTGCGGCGACTGGCCGCCGCCGTCCTTGTCCTTGTACTTGCCCTTCATCGCGTACTGACCCGACTGGCGCGCCATCTCCTTCTTGCCCATCTTGCCTTCCTCGTGCTTCATCAGGGCCGGCTCGGCGGCGGGCGGTGGGGCAGGGGCGGGCTCGCCTCCGCCCGGCGCGCCCATCGCGCCGGTCGCGATGTCCGCCGAGTCCATCACCTGGTCGCCG
>DATLOS010000584.1:0-2323 GCA_035536155.1 Elusimicrobiota bacterium | reverse complement strand
GGCCGCGATCGAGGCCCGCCTCCTGTCGCTTTGGCTCCGGCGGCGCCTGCCGGAGGGCGAGCGCGTCGGCGTCCTGCTGCCGCCCTGCGCCGCGGCGGCGCTGGCCAACGTCGCCCTGACGCTCGAGGGACGGGTCCCGATCAACTTGAACTACACGGCCTCCGAGGAGCTGGTCGCGGGCTGCGCCGAGAAAGCCGGCGCGCGCGCGGTCCTGACCTCGCGGCGCTTCTTGGAGAAGCTGGGCTGGAAGGAGCCCCCGGGCGCCGTCTTCATCGAGGACGCCGCGGCCGAGACCTCCAAGACCCGGGCCGCCCTCGCCGCGCTGTCCTTCTGGGCGCTGCCGGCGTTCCTCCTCGAGCGCCGCTGGTGCCGCCCGCGCCGCTTGGACGAGCTGGCGACCGTGATATTCACCAGCGGCTCGACGGGCGTGCCCAAGGGCGTCATGCTCACCCAGGCCAACGTCCTCGCCAACATCGAGGCGCTGGGCCAGATCCTGCAGGTCTCGGACCGGGACCGCATCCTGGGCATCCTGCCCTTCTTCCATTCCTTCGGCTTCACGGTGACGCTGTGGTTTCCGCTCCTGGCGGGCTTCGGCGCGGTCTACCACCACAACCCGCTCGACTCGCGCACCATCGGCGACTTGGCCTCCAAGTACGCGGCGACGATCCTGCTGGGCACGCCCACCTTCCTCGCGACCTATCTGCGCCGCGTCGAGCCGGAGAAGTTCAAGTCGCTGCGCATGGTGGTCGCCGGCGCGGAGAAGCTCCGCGAGGAGGTGGCCCGGGCCTTCCAGGAGCGCTTCGGCCTGCGCCCGCTGGAGGGCTACGGCTGCACCGAGCTCTCCCCGGTGGCCGCGGTGAACATCCCCGACTTCCAGCCCCCGGGCGAGCCCGCGCCCAAGCAGAAGGGCACGAAGCCGGGCACCATCGGCCAGCCGCTTCCGGGAGTCGTGCTCGGCGTCGTCGATCCCGACACCGGCGTCCCGCTGGGCCCGGGGCGGCCCGGCCTCATCCTGGTGAAGGGGCCCAACGTCATGGCGGGCTATCTGGGCGAGCCGGAGAAGACGGCGGCCTCGATGCGGGACGGCTTCTACGTGACCGGCGACATCGGGATGATCGACGACGACGGCTTCGTCACCATCACCGACCGCCTCAGCCGATTCAGCAAGATCGCCGGGGAGATGGTCCCGCACATCAAGGTCGAGGAGAAGCTCCACGAGCTGGCGGGGTTGGTCGAGCAGACCTTCGTGGTGGTCGGCGCCCCGGACCCCAAGCGCGGCGAGCGCCTGGTGGTCCTGTGCAAGGGCTGCGAGGACTTGGACGGCCTCTTCAAGAAGCTCCAAGCCTCGGGCCTGCCCAACCTCTGGATCCCGGCGCGCGAGGACTTTCGCCGAGTCGACGCCTTCCCTCTGCTCGGCTCGGGCAAGCTCGACATGCCAAAGCTCAAGACCCTGGCGCTCGAAGCGGCCGGGGCGTGAGCGGGCTCACCGACGTCCACGTCCACCTCGCGGCCCTGCCCGAGCCGGGAAACGGCTGCCTGTTGTCCAAGCGCATGCGGGAGGGCTGGCTGGCCCGGCTGGTCTGCCGGGTCCAGGGGCTGCCGATCGACGATCCCGCGACCGCCAACCGGCTCTACATCGAGCGTCTCAAGAGGGAGCTGGGGGCCTCCAGCCTGGTCTCGCGCGCCGTGCTCCTCGCGATGGACGGGGTCTACGGAGCCGACGGCCGGCTCGACGAGGCCCGGACGGACTTCCTGATCGCCAACGACCGCGTCCTCGAGCTCGCGCGGGGGGACGCGCGCTTCCTCGCGGGGGTCTCGATCAACCCGGCCCGCCGGGACGCGCTGGAGGAGCTGGAGCGCTGCGCGGCCCAGGGAGCGGCGCTGGTGAAGATGCTCCCCAACGCGCAGGCCTTCGACCCGGCGCGCGACGACTTCCGGCCGTTCTACCGGGCGCTGGCCCGGCTGGGCATCCCGCTCCTGAGCCACATCGGCTACGAGTTCAGCCTCATCGGCCAGGACCAGTCGGTCGGAGACCCGGACCGCCTCGTCTGCGCCCTGGAGGAGGGAGTCACCGTGATCGCCGCGCACGGCTGCAGCTACGGACTTTTCCTTTACGAGAAGCACCTGCCCCGCATGGTGGAGCTCATGGCCCGCTATCCGCGGCTCTACGCCGACTTGTCGGCGCTCACCTTGCCCAACCGGGCGGGGGCCCTCCTGCGCCTGGCGCGGATGAAGGACCTCCGCGGCCGTTTCTTGTTCGGGACGGATTATCCCCTGCCGACGTTCCGTTATCCCTGCTTGCTCGCCGGCAAGCCCGCCGCCT